>CAMYOP010000121.1:1776-9822 GCA_947260045.1 uncultured Desulfobulbaceae bacterium | reverse complement strand
TACTTGGCATTACCATCACAATTATTCTTTTTTGAGCTGCCCATTTTTTGACATATGGCTACTTATTACTGGCAACAGGTATAGGCTTTTTCCTTGGCACCATATTTGACTATTCAGGCAATATTTTAGTACCCATTGCGGTTCATACTCTCTACGATATCTTCGCGCTTAGTTTTCTTACTAAAATTTTTCTTGAAAAAGAAAATTCAAAAAAGCAGATAAGCATTGAATAGACTGGTATGAATGCTATTTACAAATTCATACTTATTTGTGCTAACCATTGAAGCTCTGTTAGGATCTATAAGGGAGGGGACTGATTTTATTTTTCCTTATTATACGGGAGACAGAATAATTTTCGCTGATAATACGCGAAAAAAATTCAGTTCCCTTAGGCCTAGGAAAAATTAAATCTGTCTCCCGGTGCTAACAAAGCTTCAATGGTAAGCACATACTTATTTCGAATTACTGAACAACTCCCATATATTCAAATTATGACACATACGCACCTCCACGTTGCACCAGGCAAGACAGCTCGAACCTTTCTCTCTGAATCTGGCGAACAGCTTATACCACCTGCTGATTGGGCTTTTCTTCCTGCTGGAGATGCTGCAATTACCAGAAGTGTAAAGTCTAAGGGGCCTACATGGGTTGTTCAAATAAAAAAAGGAAGGAGATATATCTCCAAGGGAATCTGGGCTCTGGAAACCTCTATTCTTGATTCAGTAAAAGAAATTGAAGCTAAAAGAAAAACACCTTCGAATCAGAAAAAAAGGTAGAAAGATCTTGCCAGACGTGTAGTGAAACAAGAGGAATATGTCTCTGATTTTTTAGCTGAAGTCATCAGATTCCTGGATTTTCATTCTCGCTATCAAAGCCTGGCAAAATGTCTTGCTGAAAAAATTACCGCACATGCAACCCCTGTAGGCAGTGGTACGGTTGCACGGACAAAACAAATTCCAATTGAGAAACGGGCAGAGGCTGCTGTTATTGCCTGGATGCGCCACCAGACAACACGATACGAGACAATGAGTATTGCAAGGATAAAAGGAAGACGCAGAGAGATCCGCAGACAACTTGCCTTACAATCTATCGAGTTACTGCGAAATTATCGACAAGGGTGTGAAGCTGATCAAAACTGTCCACTTTTGAAAGCTATGGTATAGTATAATTACTTTTTGCAGCCAATTCTTTGGCAATCCCCCACACAAAATAGAGTATCCTGTACAGTCCCACATGATTTATTCCCTTTATTCAGTCTTATAAGTCTCAAAAAAACTCCCTGTTCACTCAGACCATTGTGCCGGTTTTCCAAATTGGGCCTTGCTATTTGGTGAGTACAGGTATATATTCGGCGTCTTTTTCTCCACCCCAATAAGAAAAGGATAACGATGTTTGAGCTTTTTGTTAGAAAATCTGCAAGTTTTAAAGATGATATACTCTCTGGACTGACTGTGGCTTTGGCCCTGGTTCCAGAAGCTGTTGCTTTCGCCTTTGTTGCGGGAGTTGAACCTCTGGTTGCTCTGTATGCCGCCTTCCTGGTAGGCCTCATCACCTCTATCATTGGTGGACGCCCAGGAATGATTTCAGGTGCGACAGGAGCCCTTGCTGTGGTCATGGTTGACCTGGTTGCCCGTCATGGTGTTGAGTACCTGTTTGCAACTGTTGTCCTGATGGGTATTATCCAGATAAGTGCAGGACTATTACGCCTTGGTAAATTTATACGCTTGATTCCCCACCCAGTCATGCTTGGATTTGTTAACGGACTGGCCATTGTAATCTTTCTGGCACAGCTGGGTCAGTTCAAGGTAAAAAATGCAGAAGGAATTTCACAATGGCTGAGTGGCCCTACACTTTGGTTGATGCTTGGTCTGGTCATTTTAACCATGGCGATCATTCACTTTCTACCAAAAATCACCCGTGCTATTCCATCATCACTTGCTGCCATATTGGCAGTTACTGCAATTGCCCATCTCTTTAATCTTGATACCCGCATGGTTGGTGATCTTGCCTCAGTATCTGGTGGCCTTCCTCAATTTCACATTCCAATGGTACCGATAAGCTTTGACACCATTATGATCATACTGCCCTATTCCTGCATCCTGGCGGCCATTGGTTTGATCGAATCACTCATGACCATGAGCCTTATTGATGAATTGACTGAAACCAGAGGACGTGGCAATAAGGAATGTATCGGTCAGGGTGTTGCTAACCTGGTGACAGGGTTTTTTGGTGGCATGGGCGGATGTGCCATGATTGGTCAGAGTATGATCAATGTTAATTC
The DNA here is from genome assembly GCA_947260045.1 of uncultured Desulfobulbaceae bacterium. GTDB lineage: Bacteria > Desulfobacterota > Desulfobulbia > Desulfobulbales > Desulfobulbaceae > CAMYOP01. The sequence continues at coordinate 7,541 of CAMYOP010000121.1, read as the reverse complement.
TGGAGGACGCGATAGACTTTCAGGTATTGCCGCTGCGCTTTTTCTGCTGATTTTTATTGTTTTTGCTTCAGGTCTTATAGAGATGATTCCACTGGCTGCCCTTGTTGGTGTTATGTTCATGGTTGTTATCGGCACTTTTGCCTGGTCTAGCCTGCGCATACTTCATAAAATCCCTCAAAGTGATGCTCTTGTCTTAGTAATTGTTTCAGCTGTCACTGTTTTTACTGACCTGGCAATTGCCGTTGGAGTAGGCGTCATTGTCTCTGCCTTGGTATTTGCCTGGAAAAGTGCAAAACGAATAACCTCTAACAATCATCTCAATGATACAGGCGCTAAGGTGTATGAATTACGCGGTTCTCTCTTTTTTGGATCGGTCAGAAGTTTTCAGGATCAATTCACTCCTCAGCAAGACCCGGATGAGGTAATTATTGATTTTGCCAAAGCGCGGGTATGCGACCATTCTGGCCTTGAATCAATTAACAGCCTTACTGAACGTTACTTGTCTCGAGGCAAAAAACTGCGCCTGAAACATCTCAGCCCAGAATGCAGAACCCTGCTGCAAAACGCTGGCGACATGATAGAGGTCAATGTCATTGAAGATCCTCGCTATTGGGTTGCCACTGACCAGTTAGCCTGATAATACTTTCACACTCTCAAGGGTGACAATATCAATTATAAAGTCACCCTTGTTATGTTCCCCTCTTAACAATTCCAAATAGTAAGATTTAATTATCAGGAATTACCCCTCTACATATCTTACCTTTCAAAGGTTGATAATCACTCTTGTCTTTGTCTGCTTATCCATGATAGGGTAGCAATTCAGAAAAAATGCATCCTTGTTTCATATCTATTTCTTAGAAGGAAATATATTGAAAAAAATCGCTTGAGGACTTGTTCCCTTCACTATCAATACATAAATCAGGCAATAATGATTGGAGCTATCCATGAAAAAACCCTTTTTAGTACAAATCGATCACTATATCCAAAATCAGCTACTGTATGCATGCTTGTTTGTACTTCTTGCTCTCTTGCTTTCATCCCTGGTCGTTGGTTGTAGTGATGCGGAAGAATCCTCAAACAAGGTAAAACTCCCAAGCCCCGTGCAAGCGTGTGAACTACTGGCTAAAAATGAATTAGAAACACTCATTGGAGCAGCAGTAAATGAACCCAGTAAAATGCATAAAGAATACCAGTCCAGCGGGCAATGGATGTCGATGTGCAATTATTATTCTGATGAAAAGCAACTCAGTGTGGGGCTTACAATTAAACCCCATGGTAAAAAGGTCTCTAGTGCAGAAGCATTTTCCCTACATGAAGCCAATATGAAAAAATCTCTTGGAAATGAGTACCAACTTGAACCTGTGCAGAACATTGGCGACAAGGCAGGCTGGGACAGCAGTACAAAGCAAATAACCATTTTTAAGGGCCCTTTTATGCTGGTAATTGGCAGCGTAAATCCAAATTCCACAGGACCAGAAGCATTAAAGTTCAACAAAAAAATGGCCGAAAAGATCTTAGCAAAACTTTCTTTTTAAAAAAAATTGAAAAAAGCCACTCGGTAATGCTCCTTATTCAGCCAGATAGTAGCGCTATTCTCGATGCCAACGAGTCTGCATGTTCTTTTTACAACTATTCAAAATAGGGCAAGAGGTGAAAAAGCATCTCTTGCCCTAAGTTCTACCATTCCAATTAAAAAGTTCAGGCGGGAATAGAAGTCATTCCAGCAAATTCAGGTTCGTGCAGCGGCAAAAGAATATCGGCCATTTCTTTTACTTTGAGCAGAATATCGTAGGAAGCATTCACGTCAACGTGAGTGCCTGGTGGAATAACTTCCATCTCCATGGCTTTTACCTGGATCGGCGGATCAAAGTTTTCTTTAAGGAGGCAAAATCCAGTTATCACAGCTTTGCCCTGCTCCGTTTCAACAATAATTGATAAACCACCTTCTGTATGAGCGGGTGTATGCATGACTGATATGCCTTCCACAATCTCCTGATCGCCAGTAACGATCCTGATCTGCCCTGCCTCTTCCACATCGGTGATATAATCCTCTAAATAACGGAAATCGAGGGGATGTGGGTTGTGAACATGTTCCAGTTCTTTTTCATGCACATAAATTTCTGCATTTGAGCATTTGTAATCATTTTCACAATGATCATTATGCAGATGGGTGTGGATAACGATATCAATATCTTCAGGCTTCAGATCGTACAGTGCCAGACCATCCTCAAAGGTATAAATCTTGCCGCCGATATTTTTTTCTCTTTCTTCTGAGATAATCGGCATCATCTCTCCAGTATCAACCAGAATTTTTTTATCGCCACCTTCCAGATACCAGCAGTAAATAGGAATAGTGTATGATTCTCCCTGACCAAACTGATACGTCATCATACTTTTGTCAAAAACTTTGGTTCCCATTACAATGGGATGAATGGTGAAAGTGCTCATGACATGCCTCCATCAAAAAAATTAATATGTAAAAGATGTACAAAATTTATAAATCACTGAGTGTTCGAAGCTTCCAGCAACCGAATATTGGCAACATTGAGATGTGTCCTAATTAGAATAAATGTTATACAATCCTTTACATCCCATGATATTGAAACATCTGTATCTGGTACCGAAAGTAAGCGTTTCTATACAACCAGAATGCTCGTTGTACTTGATTGAATAGTATGCAAACCAATATATTAATATTTACCGTTAAATTTCCATGCAAACAATAACTATTGAGATATCTGAGTATGCGCTCAGCCAGGAACAGGCTCAAAATATTGCCCAAATCATTGCAGCCCAAGACAATGCAGACACAACTGCTATTTCCAGATATAATCGATTTACCAATGCTTGTTCTCCCTGTTGTTTGAAAGGACCGTTGGGAGATAAACCAGGATGGGAAGTTTACGGCGAAAATCATGGTGGTCGCTTAAAAATTTCATTTAATAATGGTGATTATATTTTCATCTTCAGTTGATGACCATGTAACAGGAAGCCATGGTAATTGACGCAGCAAAAAGGAAAATAGAATAAAAAATGTTTTTACCCTTAGGTGATAATCCAAATTCGGAACAAACTCCTTATGTTACCTATATACTTATTGCGACAAATGTCCTTATATTCCTGCTCATCGCCCTACCATTGACCCAGGCCAAGCCAGAACTTTCCGACCCAGCACTCAAAGAGTATATTGATATACTAGGCATTCCTGGTAATGCCCATCTTCAGGCCGTGTTGTCTCAACTTTCAGCCTATGACCTTTTTATTTTTCGCTTCGGCTTTCGACCAGCTGAAGCATCTCTACTTGATCTTTTTACGTCCATGTTTCTCCATGCCGGTTGGATGCACCTTGCTGGCAACATGTTGTTTCTTTGGATTTTTGGAGACAATGTCGAGCACCGCCTGGGCCATATAAACTTTTTTTTCGGCTACATTGGCACAGGCCTGATCGCCACCCTTTTCTTCTCAATGTTTGCTTCCAAAACCCAAATTCCTCTTGTTGGTGCTTCCGGCGCTATTTCCGGAGTTTTAGGCAGTTATTTTATTTGGTTTCCCCGCAATAAGGTTAAAGTATTCATTTTTCTGTTCCCTATTATTATGACCACCATGATGATTCCAGCCAGGGTGGTTTTAGGCTTTTACCTTGTCCTGGACAATTTGCTTCCCTTTATCTTAAAAGGAAGCAGTGGTTCAGGAGTGGCACATGGTGCCCATATTGGAGGCTTTCTTGCTGGAATGTTCCTCGCCTATGTTTTGGACCGCTTTCCTGCTGTTATCAAGCGCCAAAAGGTTCGGACTGCTCTTCATGATCCTGCAATCAATCTAAAAGCTAAGAAACAAGCTGAAACCGTCACTAAACGCTTATATGAAGATGACATTGCTGGAGGGATTGTCTATTACGAATCTCTAAATGGGAAAAATGATCGTTTAAAAGTACCAGACGCACAGGTCATACAGATTGGCAACACGCTCTATAATATGGAGGAATACGACCGCAGCCTGTCTGTTTTTCGTAAATTTATACGAGAACGCCCCAACTCACAATTCATTGATCGAGCATATCTTGGTGCTGGCAAAGCCATGATCCATAAACATGGCGGGAACGTATCGGCCTACCAATATTTCCTGCAGGCTCTTGATACTGCCAGCAGCAAAAATGTAAAAGAAAATGCCCAGATATATATAAGGGCAATTGAGAAGGTGAAGAAAACTCACGGGTGATTAAGGATAATACAGCTATGGATTGACACTTTTGATAAAGAGGTCTTGATTAAACCAGACCTTTTCAAATATATTTTTGGATCGCCTTTTGTTACCTATAATCAGGAAACATTTCAAAGACCGAATCCGACTCTAGCCAAAATGTTGCCAAGTGTTATCATTCCCGGATACACACCTTTATGTGACACCTCAAATGGTGATGGATCGCTATTTCCAACACTTGATTATTCTCTGCACTATGAAGAGGTTACGTTAATTTCTGTATATCTTTCAACTCTTCAAAATGATAAAATATTCTGTTTGACACAAGACTATATTTAGTTTTAATATGGACCTATAGTTATTTATTATGCGAGGTGAACCATGAGATTGTCTAACCAGATAAAACCAATAAGTTATTTAAAGGCCCATGCGGCAGAGATCATTCGAAACCTTGGAGACGAAGGTGATCCCCTCATCATTACCCAGAACGGCGAAGCAAAAGTCGTCATTCAAGATATTAAGAGTTTTGAGGAAACCCAGGAAACCATAGCGCTACTAAAAATACTGGCGCTTGGAAATCGACAGATTGAAGAAGGAAAAGTGGTTTCTGCAAGTGAGGTAGTAAAAGGTATTCGCAAAGGAAAGGAGTCACTCTAGTGACATTCACAGTTCTACTTACAGAAGACGCTGCTGTCGACCTTGAAGATATATACTCCTATATATCAAAGCACGACTCACCCCAAAAAGCAGAGTATGTCCTTGACCAGATAGAGAGCAAGTTTGTTAGCTTGAGAAAAATGCCCGAACGGGGTGTTTACCCAAAAGAACTTTCAGATCTGGGAATTCGCGAATATCGAGAAATCTTCTTCAAGCCATATCGTATCATTTACAGGGTAAGTGGTGATAATGTTTATGTGTACCTAATTGTAGATGGCCGGCGTGATATGCAGACTCTACTCCTCCGTAGATTGTTAGGTGCACTTTGATGAACAAAACCATTTCCCAAGGCTGACTTACAATTCTTTTCCCCCTTTTTAGCTCTCCTCATGCTCTCTGGAGCCTGCTTGTCCCTTAACTGTCTGATTAAAAATAAAAAATTAACAACGGAGCCAGCGACAAAGGAAAGCACCTCAGAACCCGTCGTAACAATTGGAGAGTATGAAAGCAAAAAGGCTGAAGCGTCATCGTCGGCCTTTTTGATTGAGAAATTAGTGATCATGATAGAAATACTGCCAGGTCGAAGCTTGTAATAAAATTAAAACAGCCTTATTTTATACCCCTGTATATACGTAATATCGATCTCCTTTAAATAGACACATGTTGAGCTTATGAGAAAAGAGCAAAGAGAACACAAACGATTAACTTTAAAATTAAAATCAAAGCTGACGCACTCTGGAGACTTAATTTTAAATGGAACAACAAGAAATATAAGTTTTGGTGGGTCTTTTATAGAGCTTGAAGATGTGCCGCAAGTCTTTAAAGGCGATTATTTCAGTCTTATATTACTTGGCAAAGTAGAATTTACTTGCCGTGTAATACATTCCAACCAAGGAGGTATTGGCTTT
>CAMYOP010000121.1:0-1751 GCA_947260045.1 uncultured Desulfobulbaceae bacterium | reverse complement strand
TTCATTTTGATCAAATATTATGAACATTTTAAAAATTTAATGCTTTCAAATGCTAAAAACCCTGACCAATTAATTAAAGAGTTAGGACGGTGGGCCGAGAAGTAAAAAAACATTCTAATATTGCCACATCAAAGGTATTAATTTTGAGATTGTGTACAAGGTGTAAACGCTTACCGTTACTGGTCTAGTCAGATACTGTCTTAATCCCTATTTACTATCCATATTCATCTGATTGCTGTACCTCAAAAGACTGACAGTTTAGCCAGGGCCATTGGTGAGGCTCATAGACTATATACACGAATGGTTAATTTTCGTGAGAATGTGAAAGGTTATCTTATTCAAGGACGCTTTTCATCTTGTCCAGTTTATAACGGTGAGTATCTATTTGCAACTGTCCGTTATGTGGAGCAAAATCCAGTCAAAGCCAAAATGGCAACACATCCTTGTGAGTATCCCTGGTCTAGTGCTGGTTTTCATTGTGGTCTCGTTGACCATGATCCACTTGTCAGTACATCCTCTTTATTGTCAGAAATAACTGATTGGAAAACCTTTCTCTCCACGGAATCAAATATAGGCGCCAAACTGGAGGAAAAAAATCGTACTGGTCGACCTTTTGGCCCTGAAAACTTTTTTACTGTTATTGAAAAACTTATAGGCCGCGATACGCGTAAAAAACTACCTGGCAGACCGAAGATTAAAGAGTGATCTCCCCTGAATTCTTCTCTGAATTCTTCTGTAATATTCAATCTGACAGCCATAAAGAGTGTAACCAAGCATATTGTGAGTCGACCAGGTACTGATAAAGTAAACATTAACGTTTACAACAATTTAATTAACTGGCAGAAACGTAAAAGAAAAATTATATTTAATGCAGAACCAATACCATCCCTTATTTATCCTAAAGATCCAAGTATCAAGCTTGCACCTCAAATTATTTGGGATACTTTAAACACCAATATTTAAAAAGGAAAAAAGAGAACTGCTAGGTTTGTGGTCTATCAGATTCTTAATTAAAACGTTCGGTGAAAGGAGGAAATTATGGACAAAAATAACGGTATCGTCTTTGCCCTTACACTGGATGGAAGTGGCGGTGGAAGAAATTTAAGCCTCGAGGATATTAGGAAATGGCGTCCTGAGGATGGAACACTATGGGTTCACCTGAACTACGCTGAAGATGCTGCCAAGAATTGGCTGTTTGATGAGAGTGGGCTTGACTCCATCATAGTGGAAGCATTGACAGCAGAGGAAACGCGCCCCAGGAGCCTTGTTCACAAAGGTGGAATGCTGATGATTCTGCGCGGAGTTAATCTCAATCCTGGATCAGATCCGGAAGACATGATATCCGTTCGATTTTGGATCGATTCAAATCGAATTGTGACCTTGAGGAACCGCCGTGTAATGGCTATAGATGATCTGCGCCAGGCTGTTGATAACGGGAGCGGCCCAGTTGGACCAGGAGGATTCTTAGAGGATATCTCAGATCGGCTAGTCTTGCGAATGGGTACTGTTATCTCAAACATTGACGACTCCGTTGACGAGCTTGAAGATGAAGTGCTAACAGAGCAAAGTTACGAACTCCGCCAAAAAATTGCAAACATTCGCCGGGTCGCCATCAGTATGCGTCGCTTTCTCGCACCACAGCGCGACGTGATGGCTCGTCTATACAACGAGAAGGTCGATTGGCTTGGCGAGATAGATCGCATGCGCCTAAGAGAAATTGCCGACCGCACAACACGATATGTAGAAGACCT
>CAMYOP010000120.1 GCA_947260045.1 uncultured Desulfobulbaceae bacterium | reverse complement strand
TAAAAAAAGAGACCCTATTTTGGGTCTCTTTTTATTTTAGATTTTAGGACTAATAGCTATTGCTGCATAGTATGATACATTTTGAACATCGTCATCTTCTTCTATCTTCTCTAATAATTTTTCCACATCCTCCCACTGATCCCAGGCACCGAGATGGGTTGTTATAAGTTTCAGATGCGGAAACCTGTCAAGCACCTGCAACACCTGCGCAGGGCCGCACCTGTGCTCTCTTGGAAAAGCTATATCGTGGCCCGTGTGCATGACCAGCAGCAGTCCAAGATCCTGAACCACCTCATAATAGCTGTCCATGCGTTTTTCAGCCAGATAGAAGTCCTGATAAAAGGGATGGAGCTTGATCCCCTTAAACCCTCGTTGAGCAACGATATAAAGGTGTTCTTCAAAATCAGGGTCAGCAGGGTGCACAGAAGGAAAAGGAATAATTCGTTCTGAACCAATCAACTCGGACCACTTGAGGATTGACCCAAATTGTTCGACTCTGGTGGCAATTGAACAGATGACAGAACTTGTGATTCCTGCCCCATCCATTGATTTCAAAAGCCCTTCAATGGTACCGTCCAGATAAGCTTTGACGTTTCCTTCCTTTTCAAGAGCAGGAATTGCGCTGGCAGCTACCTCAGGTGGAAAAGCGTGTGTATGAAAATCAATAATACCTGGTTTGGCCATCATTTGTTTAGCCTGCGATAAGTGAGCGAAATAATTGCAGCAAGATCAAGGCATATAAACCTGCAACAACATCATCAAGCATGATCCCCAAACCACCATGGATATGCTGATCCAGCCAACCTACCGGAAACGGCTTCAAGATATCAAACAAGCGAAACAAAATAAAAGCAGCGAGCACATAACCAGGCTTTGCAGGTATGGCTGTTAAGGCAATGAGTTGGCCTACAACCTCATCGATAACCACAAGACCAGGGTCTCCAGTATCAACAATTTTTTCTGCGGCACCTGAACATATTGTGCCAAAGATAAAAAGAATACCCAGAGCCAGCAGGTAGTGCGGAAGTGGGAAATTCCGGAGGCCAAACCATACCCCGACACCAAGGACCGAACCCCAGGTACCAGGGGCCTTAGGGAGATAACCCACCCAGGCACCTGTAGCAAAAAACATCATCAGCCGGTCCATATCAGTTCCACCGACCCAAGAGGAGATATATTTTCATACTTTTATTTTTCACGAGATCCTGACAACACCGCCTGGTAGACAGCCTGTAATGAGACATTCTTTTGCTGGGCCACCTGGCGACATATTTCATATTCTGGAGTAATCACTGTTCCCTGGGGGGTATCAATTTCTTTGGCGACAAGGGTTCCGAAACGAGTTTGAACCGTCACTGATCGCCTTGGTAGAGTCATTCTTTGTTCAAGCCTGTAGCGCAGGCCTATGGAACTTGTTTCGTTGAACACGAACTCACTGAGTCGTAGCTTATCAGCGGGATCACAGACCAGTCGCAGCAAAAAACCAGGCCTTCCTTTTTTCATATGCACTGGAGCGAGGCTGACATCCAATGCTCCCGCCTGCATGAACAAATCAGATACATGGGGCCACTGTTCACCGTTCCAGTCGTCCAGGTGGGTTTCAATGACCAGAACCTGGGCTAACTCCTGCTGATCCTGGCTTGTCCCAACAAGAAGACGGAGCAGATTTGGTCGCCTGTCCGCCCGCTGCATACTGCCTGCCCCATAGCCCACTTTTTGAAGAAGCATTGGTTCCATTTCACCAAAACCATCAGCAAGTTCACAGGCAAGGGCAGCACCTGTTGGTGTAACCAGCTCCTGGGAAAGGGATTCCCCATACACTGGGACATCCTGGAGCAAGTTGCAGACTGCTGGAGCAGGTAGAGGTAATTCCCCATGGTCACAAGACACCCAGCCACGCCCGAGAGGTAAAGGAGAACATATTATTTTCTGAATACCAAGATGTGCAAAGCCAGAGACAGCACCGACAATATCAACGATGGCATCCACTGCTCCTACTTCATGAAAATGCACCTCTTCTGGTAAACATCCATGAACGGCAGCCTCGGCATGGGCAATTCGCTGAAATACAGACAGGGCTTTTTCCTGAATAACATCTTCAAAATCACTGCTGCATATAATGGATTCAATATCGGCTAAATGTCGGTGCGGCTGCTCTTTATCACTTTGAACAATAACACTACAGGCTTGCAGTCCATTATGATCTTCTTGCTGAATCTCAATTAAACAATGGTCGAGCTTGAGGGCTTGAGGGATATCTTTGAGAATGTGTTCAGGCAGTCCCGCAGAAACAAGGGCACCGAGCAGCATATTGCCGCTGATACCAGAAAAACAGTCCAGGTACCCGAGTTTCATCAGGAGAATTTCTCACCAACGGGTAATGATGCACCGCACAGATAGGCCTGTACAGTCATTCGTTTTTTCCCTTCAGGTTGAAATTCACGTATGCGCAGATAATCCTGTCCTGTTGCAATGAGCAGACCATCCTTATCAGCCTGGCAAAGAGTTCCGGGTTCTTCAGATACTGTATCCTGCACAACTTCAGGCACAAAAAAGCGGCAGCGTTTTTCATTTAAAAAGGAATAAGCAGACGGCCATGGATCAAGGCCGCGTATGAGACCATGCAGCTCTTCTGCACTTTTTGTCCAGTCCAGGTGCCCCATTTCCTTATTCAACATTGGAGCCTCGGTGGCAAGACTATCATCTTGTTTAATTGGTTTCAAGGTACCTGCCTTCAACAGCTCCAAGGCTTCCAGTAAAGCCTTGCCGCCAAGCCCAGCCATTTTATCAAACATGGTCCCTGCAGTATCATTATCTTCAATGGGAAGTACGACTGGCAATAAAATATCACCTGTATCCATTCCTTCATCCATCTGCATAATGGTTATACCTGTTTCTTTTTCTCCGTTGATCACTGCCCATTGAATGGGAGCAGCGCCTCTATATTTTGGCAGGATAGAACCATGAACGTTAATGGTGCCAAGAGGCGGCATATGCAAAAGAACTCCAGGAAGAATCTTGCCATAGGCGGCAACCACAATCAAATCAGGATTAAGAGTCCGTACCTGATCTAAAAATTCCTCCTTACGGACAGAAGCTGGCTGGTAGACTGGAAGATTGTTTTGCTCTGCTAGAATTTTTACTGGAGGTGGGCTTAACTTTTTCCCTCTGCCACGGGGTTTATCAGCCTGACAGATTACAGCAATCACCTCATCTGGCCCGTCAACAAGTGCTTGCAGTACGGGCACAGCAAAGTCGGGCGTACCCATAAAAAGAATACGAAGCTTTTTTTTCATGTTTGGTTCCGTAAAATTTTAGCTAATTTTTTCTTATACAATCCTCGCTTCAAGGCACTAATACGGTCAATAAATAACTTCCCAAAAATATGATCTACCTCATGCTGGATAATTCGGGCAAAGCGATCCTCAGCATCAAACTCCACTGGATTCCCTTCGACATCCTGGGCGGTAACATGAATTTTTTGAAATCGTTTGACTTTGGCAGTGTAATCAATAACGCTCAAACAACCTTCCTCGTCAACCACAGTTCCTTGCCCGTCTGTCAGCACGGGGTTCACAAGGACCATAAACTTCTTTTCATCTTCTTCTTCGGAGATATCAATTAGCACTACCTGCTTGGAAACACCTATTTGATTTGCGGCAAGACCAATACCAGGGGCATCGTACATGGTTTCTTTCATGTCCTGAACCAGCTTTTTGAGATCATCATCAAAAGTGGTCACCTTAGCATTTTTTTTGCGCAAAAGAGGATTGGGATATGTAATTATTTTTTGAATACTCATAAATATACTGTAGCTGAAAAAGGTTCTAGAAAAAGGTTCTATGACATTGCTTCTCTATCTAAAATTAATCATTTTAACTTGCTGTGTAAAGTAAAGATATCTGACTCGTAAAGCAACAGGATTCACGGCTTGTCGAAAGAAGTCAATTTGTGTAGGATCGGAGCCGAGATTTGATTGTGATGGAGGAAGGAAGTGAACAATACAAAATATGAGCAGGGCCTTAGACTTTTGGGTCAGCCTGTGCTTCCGCTGGTTTCAATGGTTCAATTTTTTTTACTGACAGGACCATACGATACGGCCGAAGCCGTCTTGGCGGAATTACCCGAGCCAATAGAAACAGAACATGCGGTCTACCAAAAACCAAAGGACTTATTGGAGCAATACCTCCCCCTTTTAAAACTTTTTGAACAAGTTAAGAAAAGTACTCTTTCCACCTTTCCAACAGTGAACGTTCAAGGTGAAGCTGTGGATGAAATAACTGCCGGCACCACCTGGATCCTTCAGAAGATATTAACTGCTGAGCTTGAAAAAATTAATAGCCTGCTCTGCGCTCCATGCAAGTGTACCCTCTGTTGCGTTGGGCCAGAAAAAGAAATGGAGCAGGAATTTTTTGAAATTCCTCTAACCCCTTACGAAACCAGACAATTTGGCATAAACACCTTTGATAATGAAGAAAGCCGGCAACATAATCCAATGGATGAAATGCCCTATTTTACCGGTGATATCCCCTTTTACCTGCAAGCAGAACCTGCCCTTATTCACTGGAAAAAAGGTTGGAGTCTCATATTACCAAAATATTCAAATTGCCCAAATCTTGTGCCAGAAAATGGTCGTTGTAACGTTTATATTGATCGGCCTGACGTTTGCAGGCGCCCCCAGATATTTCCTTATATCATCGAACCACTTGAATTAAACGAGCGGGGAGAACAGATTTTCAGAATACGTCATTCACTGCTAGCCATTACCGACTGCCCCTATGTTGAAGAACTCAAAGAGGAAATATCAACTTACGCGGCCGCTTCTGAGCTTGAGCTGATTTTTTCACAAAATAAACAATGAGCACCCAAAGTTATCTCCTTATACTTGCAGCATATTTGATTGGCTCCATCCCTTTTGGTCTCATCTTCAGCTTTAAAGCTGGTATTGATATCCGCAAGGAGGGCAGCAAAAACATCGGCGCAACCAACGTAACCAGAACACTTGGTAAAAGATTTGGGATAATAACCCTTATCTTTGACATCCTTAAAGGTTTTATGCCAATGTTTGCTGCCGCATACCTATTAAGCGGTGATCCCCAGCAAGACCTTACTGTTGCCCTTTGTGGAGCAGCAGCGGTACTTGGTCATATGTTTCCTGTTTACTTGCGTTTTCAAGGTGGCAAAGGAGTGGCAACAGGGCTTGGTATCTTTCTCTTCCTGGCTCCCTTGGCTGTTCTTTTCAGCATTATTCTTTTTCTCATCACTGTTTGGCTTGTAGGGTATGTTTCCCTTGGCTCATTATTATCTTCAGCATCCATTGCTCTCTGGTTATGGCTCTTGGGAGCGCCAGCCTGGAAACTCTGGCTGTCTGGTTTTGTAGCGCTGATGATTTGGCTGAAACATCATGAAAACATTAAACGCTTACTCACGGGAAAAGAGAAAAGCTGGAAAAACAAAAAAGAGAGTTCGTCATGACACGCAAAGAATGGGAGGCCATTTCAACAGCACGTGACATTCTCGGTTTAGGTGAAGCTGCAACAAGAGCGGAAATCAAAAGAGCCTATCACAGACTTTCAAAGAAATACCATCCCGACACCAGCGGTGACAAAACAGAAAAGAAAGAAAGTGACATCATGTACAAAATCACAGCTGCCCACGATCTTCTCATGCGCTACTGCGATCAATTCCGTTTCCCCTTGCAAGCAAATGAAAGAGATGACTACGATGTAGAAGATTGGTGGATGGATCGATTCGGTCAGGATCCTCTATGGGGAAAACAAAAAAAATAGTAATTTACAACATTTGCATTATTACTTTAAAAGACGCTGAAAGTTCTCTTCTGAAATTTCTGGAACATACGCATTTCTAAAAATCACCTTTCCGCTTTTATCTGCAATAATTACTGTAGGAACACCAAAAACTTTATATTTTCGAGAAAGCTCAAACTTCTCATCATAGATCACAGGATAGCTGATGTTGTTTTTTTTCATAAATTTCCTGGCCCGCGGTACTGATTCATTAGCGGCAACATTGATTCCAAGAAATCCCATACCTCGATCTTGATACTTCACAATAAGATCACTGATTTTAGGCACTTCCTGTTTACAGTTTGGACACCAGGATGCCCAAAAAACAAAGAGGACTGGCTTTTTACCAACAAAAGTTGCAGTGTCAATTTTCTCTCCATCCATTCCAGTTGCAGTAAATGGAATAAGTTGATCCCCAACAGCCAAACCAAAAGCAGAACAGGGAAACAAAAGGAAAGAACAGATAAAAATAAGAAAAAGTTTTTGCCCAGTCATAATCAATACCGATATTTTTTTAGCTAAATAAACATCATTCCCGCCTTAATAAAAAAGTACTCTGCCAAGAGAAGCATAACAACACCAAGTGTTTTTTTCACCGCCACCATCCACCCACCAGGTTTAGGCAAACTGGCAAGCACACCACTAAAAGTGCCAACCAACATTAAAACAGTGCCCATTCCAAAGGCAAAAACGAATAAAAGCATACCTCCCAAAAAAATATCACGGGTGGAAGCCACATAGGTGAGCAATACCCCAAGAACTGGAGCATTACATGGACCTGCAACAAGTCCAGAGGCCATTCCGAAGATAAAAACTCCAGGAATTCCTTCAATTTTTCGGGAATATTGCAGGGCAAAGCTAGGGACTTGAAAACAGTCCAGCATGAACAAACCCAAAATCAAGACAATATTTCCCACCAACAAAAAAGTGTAAGGGCTTGTGTTAATAGTACCAAAAAAACGACCGGTAAGTGAGGCAAACATTCCCATGCCGGCATAGACGACAGCCATGCCAAGGACATAAAAAAAGGACAACAATAATGCTTTTTTCCTGGAGCTGCCAAGATTAGCATTTGTTATAACTCCCACAGTTATTGGAACCATGGGATATACACAAGGTGTGAGAGAGGAAATTAAACCGCCGAGAAAAGCTGCTGTAAAAGAAAGAAGTAGTGATGACTGGAGATACACATCCATCTGCCCTAAAAACTGTTCCATATCACCTTATCACTATTAGAATATGCAGTATTACTTTGTATCAAAAGTCCTCTGGCAATAAAAAATGGCGCTCACGTCATGCATTAGACGAAGCGCCATGGTTGCACAGTGTGCATATACGCTCCGAGATAAAAATGGAGCAAAAATTAGAACTATTAAAAATTATAGGACAGGGTTAGAGAAACAACCGGATAAAACTCATAATCTTCCAATTCGCTTTCAAGATAAACCTGTTCCCCAATCAGGAAGTCATTGAGCAGTCCTGTTGCGGCTGCAACGGCTTCAGCATTGGATGCATCTTCAGCTTCTTCTAACAATGCAGGTGGCACATTGGCAGTGAGTGTCGACACATTTGGAGCTCCCTGATAGAAAACACCTACATCAAAGGCAACACCCCAGCCTTTTTCCTTTGAGCTATTGCTATTCCAACCAAATCCGGCATAGGGAGACACATCATTAAAGGTTATTTTACCGCGAACCTTCATGCTTTCTGCAACTGGTGCAAATCGCTGATATTCCGCTGGGAGATTTTCTAGGCGTGGAGTACCGACTGCTGTAATCTCATTGCCATTTATAAACATACCAATTGAGACTCTGAAGATACCGCTGAAAGGATGCCAGTCTAGAATTAAAGACCCGTTTGTAAAATCAGCATCCATATCATAGACAACTTGATCACTTGTAGCGTCAATGGCCAGACTGAGGTAATTTGCCCCACCACGGAAATAGACATCTTCAAAAACACCACTGGTAATCTCTACTCCACCACCAAGTGTTCCAGCTTTAAGACCAAAAGCAAAATCACCTTGACTGGCAAAAACTGTTGAACCAGTAACGAGCAAAACAACACAAGCAAATATCACCCCGAGTTTTTTCATAACCATTCCTGTAAAAAAATTGACCAAAAAGACTCCTTTCAGCCATGTTTGCCTTATTTCCTTAACCTTAAAGACAATACAAAAATTCCTAAGTTAGACAAGTTTAATAAAATTTCAAAAATTTATCCATGAAAATGGGAATAAACGTTGATTAATACTATTCCATGACATTGACAGCCAAAGAGACTACCTTTTGACTGGCTTGTACACAGCAGGAATCTTATGCAGGCTAAACATTGTCACGAAGTT
>CAMYOP010000119.1 GCA_947260045.1 uncultured Desulfobulbaceae bacterium | reverse complement strand
CAGTTTTCCCGCAAAAATAGACACCTCCCTTGCTCCATTTTTAGGAAAGGAAAAAGCCCCAGTTACCCTAGTAATTTTTTCTGACTTTGAATGTCCCTATTGCAGCAAGATTCAACCAATTGTTGAACAGGTTCTCGAAAAAAATCCAGACAATTTAAAAATTGCTTTCAAACACATGCCTCTCAACATCCACAAATTTGCCATTCCAGCAGCACTTGCCTCCATTGCAGCCCAAAACCAGGGGAAATTCTGGCAGATGCATGACGCACTTTTTGCTATTGAGGAAATGAGTCTTGAAAAAATCACCGCAGCTGCTCAGACCCTTGGACTTGACATGGCTCAATTTCAAAAAGATATGAACAGCCCTGTAAGTCAACAAAAGCTGCAAAAAGACATGCGGGATGCCAATTCGGCAGATGTGTCCAGCACTCCAACTCTTTTCATTAATGGTCGCCGTGTCATGGATCGCACCGTTGTCGCAATGCAAGGCATGATTGACCAGGCCCTAAAAGCCAAAAAAGACGAAAAATCAAAATAAGGTGAAAACCTCATCCAAACATAATAAGCAGATTGAGAAGGAACTGAACTTTTCTGATAATTCAGCGGCACAAGTTCTCTTTGGTGATCTCAACAAAAATCTGCTCACATTGGAACAGGCCACGGGTGTGGAAATTCACGCCCGCGGCAACACCCTGCTCTTAAGCGGTCCCAACCATGGCGTGTCTCTGTCGATCACCCTGCTTGAGCAATTGTATGAGCTCATATGCCGCGGTTATCCGATATTCAGTCAGGATGTTGCCTTTGGTCTGAAAATACTTGAATCTACTCCAGGGGCCCATCTGGAAGATATTTTTCTAGACAAAATTTACATCACCTCCAGAAACAGGGTGGTCTCCCCCAAAAGCATTAATCAGAAACGCTATATTGAAGCGATTCGCACTGATGATATTGTTTTTGGAATTGGACCTGCGGGTACAGGGAAAACCTACCTGGCCGTGGCAATGGCTGTTTCCGAACTGGTCAGTAAACGAGTCCGCTCTATTATCCTGACCAGGCCCGCTGTTGAAGCAGGTGAAAAGCTGGGCTTTCTGCCAGGCGATATGGCCCAGAAAGTTGATCCCTACCTGCGCCCACTCACAGATTCACTCAACGATATGCTTGGCCAGGAAAGAAGCCAGGAATATATGGAACGTGGTATTATTGAGGTTGCCCCCCTTGCCTTTATGCGCGGCAGAACTCTCAACAATGCCTTTATCATCCTTGACGAAGCCCAAAATACCACCCGTGAGCAAATGAAAATGTTTCTCACCAGAATCGGCTTTGACTCTAAAGCCGTTATTACAGGCGACGTCACCCAGATAGACCTGCCAGGATCTGTCCGTTCAGGCCTGATAGAGGCAGAAAAAATCCTCAACAATATAAAAGGCATCAATTTCAGCCATTTTACCAAAGCAGATGTGGTGCGCCACCCACTGGTTCAGGAAATAATTCAAGCCTACGAAATTCAATCCAGCCAAGGGAAAAAGGCAAAGAAGTAACTTTCTCATATTTCCAATCAAATTATGCCCGTAACTATCTCAATTTCTACAGATATCGACAGCTATGAAATCTGTACAGATACTCTTGAAAAAAATACAAAATGGCTTTTAACTGCCTCCAAGATTAAGGACCATACAGTCAGCGTTGTCTTGCTTGATGATGCCCAGATGGCTGGGTTTAATAAAAAATACAGAAACAAAGATGGCCCAACGAACGTTTTATCATTTCCCGCAGGAGATGAAACAAGCCAGATGTTTCCAGGAGAGAGTCTGAAGGATCTTGGCGACATCCTCATTTCAGTAGAAACAGCAAAGCGGGAAGCTCAGAATGAGAAAAAACAACTGGCCAGAAAACTTGACGAACTCCTGATCCATGGCTTTCTGCATCTTTTGGGACATGACCATGAACGTTCAGAAAAGGAAGCACTCGCCATGTGGGATGAAGAAAAACGAATATACAAAGACATGAAACATAGAAGGAGAAAGACAATGACCCATCTTGCCATAAACGTCGACCACGTAGCCACTATCAGGCAGGCGCGTGGAATTACAGAGCCAGACCCTGTTCTTGCTGCAGGAATTTGTGAACTGGCTGGTGCTGCAGGAATTGTAGTACATCTGCGTGAGGATCGACGACATATCCAGGACCGTGATGTCTATCTCTTACGAGATACTATCAAAACAAAACTCAACCTGGAAATGGCCGTATCAAAAGAGATCATCGGGATCGCTCTTGATGTGAAACCAGACATGATCACCCTTGTTCCGGAAAAAAGACAGGAACTGACTACAGAGGGTGGTCTTGATGTTATTGCCAATGAGAAAAAAATCAGAAAAACAGTCGAAAAAATGAATAAAGCAGGCATTCCTGTCAGTCTATTCATCGATCCAGATGCCGTGCAGATTGAAGCAGCTGTCGATACAGGTGCCACTTTTGTTGAATTACATACTGGATGTTATTGCGATGCAACAACAGAAAAAGAACGCGATCAGGAATTTTTACTCATCGAACGCTCTGCAGAACTGGCCTTCGATTCAGGCCTGCGGGTAAATGCCGGCCATGGACTCGATTATCTAACAACTGCCAGAGTTGCCGCCCTTAATACCATTGAAGAGCTGAGCATTGGTCATGCTATCATTACACGGGCAGTTTTTGTCGGACTGGACCAGGCTGTCAGGGAAATGAATGAAATTATTATGCGGGCAAATTAATCGCACAGATCTTTTTCAAACTTGTTAATTTGATGGATTTCAACCAGAACAGCATTGTATCACAAACCAATATAATGGTATCAGGGCCTACAGGAAAGCCCAGTTGAAAATTTTCCTTTATTTCTTTGCCAATTGACAAATAAAAAGTCGGCGTGTAGAGTAACCAAAAATTTTGCCCGGGTGGCGGAACTGGTAGACGCAAGGGACTTAAAATCCCTCGAGCTTTATGCTTGTACGAGTTCGACTCTCGTCCTGGGCACCAGGAATTTTAAGCGGTCACGGATATTTTTCGTGACCGCTTTTTTGTTTTTAGGCTGGTTCAACAGAGCCAACCTCTTTTTGTTGACATATTGATCATAATTTATACAAACCATCAAGGCTCTGTAAGATTTCCAGTCGGACCCTAATTCCCCAGGACCCTAATCGCTTGCGCCATTCCTTCAGGACCGATACCGTCGCCCGGATGAACAGCTATTTTTTTTAACCGTGATGATAAGTTATTGCTCTCAGGACGTATTTAATAATATCTTATACTTAATGATCAATTGAAATAAAAGTTCGTTAGATATCAATTTACCAATTGAATCTCAGGATTTTCACAGGCTATAAAAAATATGTATCACTTACGATCTATTAGCTGCTTTTGCTCAATAAATTTGTTGGCAGGAAAGCGACTGGAAAGGTACTCTGATTATTCTAAATGATGTTGTATTATATCTGGCATTGTTTTCGCAATTACTGTGATCAAAAAAGATCCGCAGGCAGAGATTGTTTTAGAAATTGATTTTAATAAAATCTTGTTGGTGGACCGGGCCCTTTCAAGCCTTTAGGAGATGCATTGTTTTTTACCTCACTAAAAAGGAATTAATAATCACTTTATCACTCGTACCATGAGAGGATGTTCAGGTGTGTGAATATTGAAGAATAATTATTCTGTTATTGAATTTTTTAAGGAAAAATATTCATGAGAGAAAAAATCGTCATAGTTTTAACAGTATTGTTGCTTTGTTCTTACTGGAGCAATAGCTGGGCTAAGAGCAGTGAACTTTTACGTACGTTTTTGCCGGCAGTTCTTGGAGCTGCTTATCAAAAAAATCAAGTCGCCGAAATATATGAGCTCATCTACAGGGCTAAAGCAGGCGGTGCTATCATCGGTAAAAATCTGCAAAATGTCACCCAGGGCAACGACGGTAGAGCTGTAACAGCAAAACCTGACCCAGGGTATTTTTTCGTGTCATGGAGTGACGGTTCTACTGCAAATCCGCGAAAAGATACGGAGGTTACATCGGATATAAATGTAACCGCCAAATTTACCATTAAAAAATACACCCTGACATACAATGCCGGAGCAGACGGTGCGATCCAGGGTGCAAGACCGCAAACTGTTGCCCATGGTAAAGACGGCACACCGGTCACCGCCGTCCCTCATTCTGGCTATCATTTTGTGTCCTGGAGTGATAATTCTACTGTGAATCCACGAACTGACACCAATGTAACCTCGAACATCAGAGTGACCGCCATCTTTACTGCAAGTGAGTTCACTCTAACTTACAATGCCGGAGTAGGCGGTTCCATCAATGGACAAACGCCTCAAACTGTCACCGGTGGTGGTGACGGCACAGGAGTAACCGCTGTTTCTGACTCAGGATATATTTTCTTGAACTGGAGTGACGGCTCCACGGATAATCCGAGAGCGGATACCAATGTCACGTCTAACATTAACGTTAACGCCAATTTTGGCCACATTCTGACTTACAATGCTGGTCAAAACGGTTCCATTACGGGATCAACGCCGCAAGCTGTCACCCATGGTGGTAATGGTACATCGGTCACTGCTGTTCCTAACGTAGGATATGTTTTTTGGAGTTGGAGTGATGGTTCTATAAATAATCCGCGAACTGATACCAATGTCACTTCGAATATTTCCGTTACTGCTAACTTTGTATTCATGATTCTTTAAGAGTTTAGTCAAAGAAACACATAAGGCTCATTTGTCGCCTTAGCGACTATCTTTTTCCACTAGTGACGCTACTATTCTACCCGGTATTGAAGCTGTCCCCATGGACTTCTCTTCTGGCGAAGCCTTACACAACTGGTGCACGGTATGAGAAAAAAGCGACAGATCTCTTTTGCTCAAGACAGAGAAAGGGGTCAAGTCTGCTCTTGACTGATACTCGTGAAAAACAAGCAGGTCGAACGAGAAAAAAATAGTATTATGTCCCCATATTTTTTTACTTAACTGAGCTCGATACAGAAGAGTTGATCAAGTCTGAACTTCTATACTTATTAAATCTAGATCAAGAATAAATTATGTGTGGACGTTTTGCATACTTTGGCCAGGGTAAATATGACTACGAATCACTCCAGCTCACTGACGATACCCCAGCGGTTGAAAGCTTTAATATTGCTCCCTCACAAAACATCCTTGCAATCAGAACTTCCCCGGAAACCATGCGTAATGAATACGTTATGCAATAATTTTTAGTCATCATTTATGGTTTAATAGTATACCCTGGCATGAAAGATTCTTCCTTGCCGCTTGTATAACCGCTTTTGAAAAGTATAAACGCCTGGCAGTTTGTGATAGTCTACTGTTTGCGATACTACAATGTGGCTGACTGGATCTGGTCATTCTTACCAGAAGAGCGAAAATATGTCCAGAATTGAAAATAAGGATTCGCGCTACTCATTTTTACCTTTTGAGTTATTTTTATGTGTATTGCCTAAAGCTAGAGTGGAAAAAATGTTCCTCCAGGAGAGCTATACCATATTGCTTAAGCCATTGAGTCTACGGAAGACTATATAACCTCTATTTTACCTTTAATTGTCAAATTGAATAAACAACCCCATTTGCAGAGCAATTTTATTCAAGATCAAAAGATCTTTTTGGGTCATTTTTCAGTTTTTTACCAAAGAGCAAAAATGCACAAGTTTTATTCAGGGATATAATATTACCCATGAATAAACAAGCATAGGTCACCAAAACTCCTATTAATACAGCAAGTAAATCACCAAGGACAATGCTTGAGACAGGAGGTAGAAAGTGATACGCAGGTTTTAATATAACCTTGAACATCACAGCCTGTAATATATAAATATATATTGAGTTTTTACCTGCCAAAATTAACATTTTTCTTATATTGGTGGGAATAACTGAGTAGGAACAAAACAAAAAGGACACAAAAAAAATCGAAACAACACCTCCAACCAACCATCGTGTCATAATATTAGGAATATTATCGGAAACAAGTGTCATTCCAGTGACATAAACATAAGTGTCTTTCTCCCATATCATAAAACCCAAACAGCTGCCAATTGCCAACGGAAGCAATAACACTCTAACGTTCCTTTCTGAAAATCCTTTACAGGAAGCAAAATAGAAACCGGCAATGAAGAAAAGTAATATGTATTTAAAAAGAGAGAAAAGCGGTACTTCTGGCAATGCCAGAGAAGTTAAAAACAGGATTACAATCAAAAATGTTCTATACTTTCCAGCAGATACTGCTATTGCAGTCAAAACAATGGAGCCAAAAAGCGCCCAAAGAAACCACTGACTTGTTACTGCATAACGAATTATCTCAAGTGGTAGCTGCTCAAACGCAATTTTATCAGTAATAAAAAAAAATGTTATCTTATATAAAATAGTCCAGGAGAATATAGGGACCAAAAGAGCGACAGATCGATAGGTTACATAATGAGTTAATGAAACCGCTTTAGCAAGTCCACCAAAAAAAAGATATCCGGCCACAGCCATAAACAAGGGCATATGAAACATGTAGATTGCTTTATATAATGGATCTTGCCAAAACCCTCCATTTTGATGAATAGCATATTGGCTTGCGTGACCAATACACACAAGCATTATGAGAATCCCCTTAATAATGTCCAAAAAATCACTTCTATGCATAGTCCTTTTCAATAACTCCGCATTAAATGATCTGAAACAAATACATTTTTTAACTTACAACCACTGCTTTGAATATTCAAATTGGCCTGATAGGTGTTGCAAATTTGGCACTCCCAACAACAATGCTCAAAACTGGTGGTGCAAGTTATCTGACCTCACTGCAACAATCGGGCAACAATCGGGGACAGAACAATCGGAGACAGAACACGATTTCACCCATGTTTCACAACATTGTTCCCAAACATCTGTTTTATTATTTTCAACAAAAACGTTTTTTAGAATAAAAAAGTTAGCTTTTCTCTGACTCTTCGTCATCCAGGGATAGAA
The DNA here is from genome assembly GCA_947260045.1 of uncultured Desulfobulbaceae bacterium. Lineage (GTDB taxonomy): Bacteria > Desulfobacterota > Desulfobulbia > Desulfobulbales > Desulfobulbaceae > CAMYOP01. Next base: position 1,239 of record CAMYOP010000119.1, on the reverse strand, counting down.
AAACTAGTACATTGTACAGTCCTGAATTCGTATAATAAGTGCACAACCTCTGTATGTGACTGAGACTATAACATCTTTGAGAAAAACAAGACTTAGGTGTATTTTGGAAACAGCTACGAAACTATTTCCAGAGGTCACCAATGAGCTATAAACACCTAAGTCTTGCCGAAAGATACTATATCGAGATTGAGCTAAAAATGAAAGTTTCAATCAATCAAATAGCAAAAGCAATGGGACGTAGCCATAGCACTATTTCACGAGAGATACAGCGCAACACAGGTCAAAGAGGCTATCGGCATAAACAGGCGAATTGCTTAGCTGGAGAGCGGCATGTAAATAAGTTCAAAGCAATTAAACTCACGGATGAAATAAAAAACCTGATTGCTGTTTGCCTCCAAAATGACTGGAGCCCAGAACAGATCGCCGGTCGTTTTCAAGATGATGGAATAGTATCGCTTCACCATGAAACAATTTATCAGTACATTCTAGCTGATAAAGCAAGCGGTGGTTTGCTCTATAAACATTTACGCCACCAGGCTAAAACATACCGAAAGCGTTATGGCTCCGCTCATAATCGTTCTGGCATTCCTAATCGTATTGATATTGACCAAAGGCCAGCTGAGGCCAATAATCGCGAACGTATTGGAGACTGGGAAGCTGATACTATTATAGGCAAAAACCACAAAGGTGCTATTGTCACCCTCGATGACAGAAAATCCAAATTGCGCCTTGCGGCACCACTGCCAAGCAAAAAAGCTAAATACGTTAAAGAGGCAATGATTTCACTGTTTTCACCCATTAAAAAATTCGTTAAGACAGTGACGTTCGACAATGGAAAAGAATTTACGTTACATGAAAATATTGCCTCAGAGCTTGACTGTAAAACATATTTTGCAAAGCCATATCATTCTTGGGAGCGAGGACAAAATGAGAATGCCAATGGCTTGTTACGACAGTATTTTCCGAAGGCCATGGAACTGGTTAATATCACAATGAGCCAAGTTGTCATAGCAATTGACAAACTTAACAGTAGGCCTAGAAAATGTCTCAAGTTCAAAACGCCCTATGAAGTATTTGAAAAACTCACTGGCGTGAATGTTAGAAAAATAATGGGTTGTGCACTTATCACTTGAATTCAGGGATGAACTTTTATTTGTTATTGGACATGAAATGGGCCATGTCGTCAAACAGCATATCAGGAAAAAGATGAGGCTTGCCTATGCTGGCAGCGCAATCCGA
>CAMYOP010000118.1 GCA_947260045.1 uncultured Desulfobulbaceae bacterium | reverse complement strand
TTCAAGGATGCTGATGGCAATTTGACTGGCAAAAGCTGGCGTGCACGAGGAATTGGTTATGATCGACGCATTCCTGCTAAAGGCAAAGATAGTGAAACATATAGCATTCCACTGCCTGAAAAGGGCGAATATAATATCACCACCCGACTCATGTACCGCTCCTTTACACAGGCAACGCTAGACGAGGTGTTTGAGAGAACTGGTCAGCTTCTACCACCAGTCGTCAGCGTCGAAATGGCTGCAGCGCAAACCAAAGTTATGTTCTAACCAAACCTGCCTGTTTGCGATCTGGCAAAAAACATAATTAATCATTTATATTCTGCACCTGCTTTACCTTATGATATCCATAAGGTAAAGCAGGTAGGATATATTTTATCCGTAGCAAATTGTCAGGCTGATTTATACAAGAAAAAGATCCCAAAAAACCAATTTCCGATACGAACTGAAAGAGACATTAACTCCTTACAAGTTCCTCTCTACCTCCTAAGCCTTGAAAACAGTTACAAAAGAAATATTTCATCTTTGAATGCAAAATATTAGTTTGGTCAGACTGGAAATCGAGAGATCTTAAAGTTAACGATCCTAAACAGATACCTGGCAACAATCATTCAATGAAAAACAGGTTCATCTTTAACAGCTCCTCAACGCAGCTACTTTAAATTGCCTGCAGCGCAATGCTTTGCCAAGAGAAAGCAAAACAGCATTGACTACTAACTATCTGTAATGATATAATTTTACACCATCCAAAAAGAAAAACTGTCTTTTAGCTTGTGACAGGATTTTCGCAAGTCTGTCTAACTTGATGTTCACGTAATACACAAGAGCTTTAGCTAGACCTACAAATAACAGAGGAATAATTTTCACTTTTTCTCTGTTTTATTTTTCAGCGGCCTTAAAAGACTTATCTTCGTTACCTAATTCTTGTATGGAGGTGTCTATGAGCGTCATTCATTCTGAACGTCTGGTTTTAGAACAGGAAAATGGTCCAGCTGTTGCTTTGATTGTCAGTGGAGATGAATTCTACGCCCGTCACGAAACTCTGGATGGTTACACCGTTGTCTACGATGACAGTCTTGGTTTGTACTGCTATGCTATTGTTGTAGATGGCCGTTTTCAATCGAGTCAAATCCCCATTCATAAAAGACCGCCTGTTGGGATCATGCGTCATGTACAAGAATCACCCTCTGTGCGGGCCTCCAAATTTGAACAACGATATCGAAGGCTCTATCCTGATGAGCGACTTGTTCCAGGTGATGGCCGAGTCAGTTATGTATTCGGGCAGAACAATGGCCTGCTTGAAGGGAGAAGGGTTAGCACAGGCGACGTGCTGGGGCTTACAATTATAGTTGAGTTTCAGGATGTTCGGACTGGAGTCAGCCAAAATGATGTTGACTCCATGTTAAATGGCACGAATTACAAAACCAACGGTAATTTTTGTTCAGTCCGAGAGTATTACCATCTCATGTCAAACGGAAAGCTCAATTACCGCAATCGAGTTGTAGGACCGGTGAGACTCAAGAACAATCGAAAACATTATGAAACCATATCCTTGCAGCGAGAAGCGCTCCTTGCAGCAATTGCTGATTACAATCTCGACCTGTCCCAATTTGACAGTCAGGGTCAGGGAGTAATTGATGCGATAAGCTTTGTGTATGCAGGCCGTACTGTTTATGGGATTAATGGAGATACCAATAATCCAAGCGAACTCTGGCCTCACAACTCCGTACTTAACTTTCATCATGGCGGATTTCATAGTAATTTTTACATGATCTCAAGTCTTGGACGCAGTCCCCTGGAGCTTTCTATCGGTACCTTTTGCCATGAAAGCGGGCATATGCTCTGCCGTTTTCCAGACTTATATGATTATGGCAGACGGGATAGTGATTTTGTCGATAGCGCCGGGTTAGGCCGCTATTGCTTGATGAGTTCCGGCAATCACCTCAATTATGGACGTACTCCTGCTCCTATAAGTGCCTACCTTCGTGACCTGGTCGATTGGCCCGACCAAATCGTTTACCTTGATACTCCCGGCGAACAACGAATTCACCATGGAGATTACAACAAAGTCTATAAATATCTGACTTCCCATCCTAACGAATATTTTATGATCGAAAACCGTACCCAGCTTGATCTTGATGAATATCTCCCATCAACCGGACTCGGTATATTTCACTGTGATATTGAAGGGAGCAACGAATACCAGCAGGGAACCAGCGACCGCCATTATCAATGCGCCTTGCTGCAGGCCGATGGAAGACGGGATCTTGAAAACGATCGTCGGGGTGACCCTGACGATCTCTACGGAGCTCAACCAGGAGTGGCGCTCAACAATATGACCCAACCATCAAGTCGGGAATGGAATGGTTCAGATTCCGGACTTATTATCAGAAATATTTCACCGCCAGCAGGCGAAATTATCTTTTATGTCGGCCCCGAAGCTCAGCCTCCTGAAGCAGGAGTTGTGGTGGCAGAATCTTCCCCAGATCTCTTTATTCCTGATAACAAGCCAGAAGGGGTTAGCTCTGATCTTTCGCTTGTTGGCTTCGGTGCTATTCAAAGTATTTCTGTTAGCGTTACAGTGCTCCATTCATATGAAGGAGATTTGCGCCTGGAGCTTGACAGTCCACAGGAAACAAATGTTTTGTTGCAAAAGGCAAGCAGATTGCCTGGCCATGATTTGATCGAAACCTACAGTTCAGAAGATCACCCTGCCTTACAAGCCCTCATCGGAGAAGCTTTTGCTGGAGACTGGACCATACGGATAAAGGATCTTGCCCCACAGGACAGTGGGCGGCTTAATCATTGGAAAATTGAAGTTCACTATGCAAGTGATGAGAAAACCCTTGAGTTACAAGATGATCCAGAAGTTGCCATCCCCGATAATAACCCACAAGGGATTGAGTCTACTGTTCGAACCATGAAAAATGGGCTTGTAAAAGACCTTGAACTTACCCTTGATATTTCACATAGCTTCATCCGTGATCTTCGTATAGAGCTGGTGGCCCCAAGTGGTCACTCAGTATTCATACATGATCGAGAAGGAGGCGGTACAGATAATATTAAGCGCACCTATGACCGCACTGTACTTCCCAGCCTTGAAACCCTTGTAGATCTGTCAATTCGCGGTACCTGGACATTGAGAATCAAGGATTTAGAAGGAGATGACACTGGCACTTTGCACTCCTGGTCCTTGAAGATGAGGTATACTAAGGCCTGATGCACTTTTTTCTTTGCCTAAACCTGCTGTCATGGCAGGATTAGCTTGCAGTCACAGGATTTAAAAAAAAATATGGCAATGTTTAAGAAAAAGGTAAGCTTCCAGCTTTTCATAAACATTGCCAGTTCAAATCTATATTTTTGGCAGTAATGATGTGCTCATGTTCCCTAATATTTCCTCAAAAATGAACGATTACAGATTAAAAGGTGCTCTCTGTAACTGAAGTCTCGTTGTCAATATTTTCAATTTTATGTAGATATGAGGAAACTAGATAAAAAATTGTTAGATTTACAAATATGAATTTAGAAATATTGATATTTCCATATTGGTTACTTTTTGCCGCCCTTATCTTGGGGGCAATCTATATCTACAAAATGAAAGTTATACCCACACTTAAAAAGTTTGGGCGTGATTACGAAACTTATTGGAGCTATTCAAAAAAGAAAAAACAATTACAGGAATACAAAGATGTTTGTAAGGAACAAAGACTTACAGATAAATATTGGCGCTATTTGAAGTGGTACAACCAAGTTGGCTTTGTATGGTTCATTGGTTGGATAGTTTTGATGTTTCTCACAACTAAATAATCAAATACAAATTAACAACTGGTTAGTGGGGGACTGTAAAACATGCGGTTTTCAATCCCTCGCCCAAAACTTTCTGTGATTACCACTAAAGCTCAGTTAACGCCCGAAGACAGATCGGAGCCTACGCTTACCTAAATTTTTCCTAAGCCTAAGGGGACCGAATTTTTTTCGCGTATTATCAGCGAAAATTATTCTGTCTCCCGGATAATATTAAAAATACGACATTCCCAGGCGTTCACTTGATTGCCAGCACTGACACCCTGACAACCCTTCATTTTTTTATTTAATGAGAGAATCAATTGAAGTTGAATAATAATACCCCTACTGAAGAGATACATTCGCGCTGGAGGAGGTACAAAGAATTGCTCAGGCAATACCTTCCACAGGCTGAAGGAGCATTTATCTTTTCTCGGTTAAATATATATTATTTCACTGGCACATTTGCAAATGGTGTCTTTTGGCTTCCCCTGGAAGGTGAGCCAATTTTATTTTGTCGGCGAGGTGCAGAACGGGCCAAAATTGAGACCTCAATAAAAAATATTGTTCCTTTCAACTCTTACGGAGATATTGACAAAACCTTTAAAGAATTCGACATTCCTTTACCTGCCCAGGTTGCAACCGAGATGAATGGTTTGCCATGGTCACTTTCAAGTAGCCTTATGAAGCATTTGCCAACTATTAAATTTGTTCCTGGCGACAAGCTCATTGGATTAACTCGGGCAAAAAAATCTGAATGGGAGTTGCAAATACTACGCGCTGCAGGAAAGAAGCATAACAAATGTTTAACGCAGCTACTCCCGCCTTTTCTCCATAATGGTATTAATGAATTGGAAATATCTCATAGAATTTCTGACCTGTTTTACTCTGAGGGACACAATGGCATATTACGAATGGAAACATTTGGAGAAGAGGCTTTTTTAGGTCATGTCGCAGTGGGTGACAGTGCCAATTATCCAAGCGTTTTTAACGGGCCAGTAGGCCTGAGAGGTGTTCACCCAGCTGTACCTTTCATGGGAGCAGAAGAAACCAAGTGGGAACCTGGGAGTCCCCTTATTATTGACAATGGTTTTACACTTTGTGGTTACCAGACAGACAAAACGCAAGTGTACTGGCTTGGCAGTAAAAAAAGCATTCCAGAATCTATTCAAAGTGCACACAATTTTTGTGTAGAAATGCAATCCATGATCGCTGAACAACTCCATCCAGGTTCAACTCCTGCTGACCTGTGGAAACAATGCGAACAAATGGTCTCGCAAAGTCCATGGGAAAATGGCTTTATGGGCTTGAACAATAATAAGGTGAACTTTATTGGTCATGGAATCGGGCTGGCCATTGATGAATATCCTGTGCTAGCCAGTGGCTTCGATTTACCGCTGGAAGAAGGCATGGTGCTGGCCATTGAACCAAAAATCGGAATTCCTAGTGTTGGAATGGTTGGAACCGAAAACACTTTTGAGGTAACCGCCAAGGGTGGGCAAGCATTAACTGGAAACAATTACGAAATAATCACACTATAAAAAACACAATGCCACAGGGCATCCTGTACCAATACAACTTGCTGAAATCACAGAAATGTCATGTCAGTGTCGCTCGTTTGGCATGGTCATGTCGTTATGGTGTCGTGGTCCTGGTAACCACGGCCTGGTATGAACAGTCTCAACTTGTAACTTTAAGGAAATACTATGATCGTTCGTAAACTTCGTCTTGAAAATGGTTGGTCTCAAGAGCAATTAGCTGAAATATGTGATCTCAGTGTACGAACTATCCAGCGTATTGAAAGAGGTCAAAAACCAAGCCTAGAGTCTCTTAAATCTCTAGCTGCAGCGTTTGAAACCGAAGTTACTTTCCTGACCAAGGAGACTGACATGTCAAACAAATCAAATATTTCAAAAGAAGAAGAAAAGGCCATTATCTATGTTCGAGACATTAAGGGATTTTATGCCCACCTCATCACGTATGTTATAGTTATTATAGGATTATTTACACTTAACCTTCTCAGGTCGCCAAATAATATTTGGGCTGTTTGGCCAGCTATTGGTTGGGGGATTGGGGTCGCATTTCACGGTTTAAACGTTTACGAAATTTTTAATTTGTTTGGGGTAAATTGGGAAAAGCGCCAAATTGATAAAAGGTTAAAACGAAATTCTTAATATTTTTTTCACAAGCAGTCAACTTTGCAAATTGGAGGAGATGCGGCTGAGCTGACACGGTACATTCGAATGTTCAGCCGCTCGTCTTTCGTGCGATGTTGCTTAAGCTTGTCAGCTTAGACATGAAAAGGACACATTATTTTTCCAGGTATTCTTCTGTGGCTTTTTCATAGCAGTCAGGGCAACATCCATGTGAAACATTCAGGCCAGTTTTGCTATAGATATATTCTTCCAAGCCCATCCATTTTCCTTCTCTCTGCAATTTCCCTTCATTATCACGAATTTTTTTACAGTACATGCAGACCGACAGTATTTTATCGTGAAGTTTTACCTTCCTCTGATACTCCTGTTTTTTGAGAAAATTACCAACTCTGGACATCATTTCATCGGTATCAAAAGGTTTGAGTAAATAATCGTTAGCACCCAGACGCACGGCTTCCATGGCTGAGGAAAGTTCCCCGTAACCTGTCAAAACAATCACGCCAATTTCAGGATACATCTCTTTTGCCTCTCTGAGAATATCAATACCACTCATGTCCTCCATCAACAGATCTGTTATTACGATGTCATACTGGAATTTGTTGAGTTTACTGAGAGCCTCCTGACCATTGACGGCTTCACTGACAAAATATTTTTTTACAGCAAATTCTCTTCCGATCGACTTACGAATGATGGGTTCATCATCAACCAGCAGAATTGATTTTTTCATGCGACGGCTCCCCTATTGGCAAAACTACTCTGAAAGCTGTTCCCTCACCCGGCTTGCTTTTTACTTCGATTGTTCCCCCATGATTTTTAACAATCTCGTTGCATACTGACAAACCTAGCCCCGTCCCCCTCATATCTGCTTTGGTCGTAAAAAAAGGATCATAGATATGAACAAGGTCCTCAGCGGCAATGCCTGATCCATTATCATGGACGATCAGGGAGACTGTTTTGTTATCACGAACCTTGGTTGTAACATTGATAACACCTCCTTCCCTGCAGGCGTCTGCCGCATTTTTCAGGAGGTTCAGCACGACTTGCTTTATCTGATCAGGCACAGCATAGACTGCTCCAAGTTTGGGAGAGAATGCTTTGATAAGCTTTATTTTTCTCGCGTTGAGATCTTTTTTCTGCAGCAATAATATTCCATCAATAATTTTATGGAGATCCAGAGGTGCTTTTTGATTGCTTGAGGGACGATTGAAATCCTGCAGATCCTTGATTAGATTTTTTATTCGGTGACACTCAGTAATAGCCATATCAATAAGCTTAGCGTCATCCACGTCCACATTCAGTCTTCGGCCAACTCCCTTTAAAACGGTCATTATCCCCTGAAGAGGGTTGTTAAATTCATGAAGAATTGAGGCTGAAAGGCTGCCAATTGCTGCCATCTTTTCAACCTGAACAAGCTGGTCTTTTGATTGGCCAAACTCACACGCTGGAACTTGAATCTGCTGATGTACTTTTGCAGCTCCTGTTTCAGGTTCAATAACGCTATTTTTTTCAATCTGCACAACCTGCTCTTTTACCTGTAAAGGTTCCAGAACTGGCGCTTGGATATTTTCCATTGCTCCAGCGGTTTTATCTTTTGTTACAATGCCAGCTGGTCTACTGTCATTTTGACAGGAAGCAATTCCGCTCACTCCTTCAAGCGCTTGGTTCTCATTGTAGAAAAAATTCCATGTCCATAAAAAATTATGTGCCCGGCCAGATTTTTGATTTACCAGACGATACTCATTTGCTGCGTGCTCTTTTTTGAGTCTGACACAGTCGTCAAACCATAATTTCACTCGTTTTTTATCCCCAGGGTGAACAAAGCTGAAACCATCGATTCCTGCGAGTTGTTCAAGGTTGTAGGCAATAATTTGCTCATAGATTTCGTTTACAAAAACGAAATTCCCTTTCCCGTCCAACTGAACAATTGGCTTGTCACTTGCTTCAACAAATTGATGATATTTTTTTACACTCGACCGTAATCTTTCCTCAACCTTTTTCAGGTGGTCAAGTTCACGTGTGGATTTCTCAAGTGTACTTTGAATATTTTCATTCATTGAATTTATGGAAGAAACAAGTAATTCAAGTTCATCATTTCGACCAGTTGACCTTCCAAATTCATTTTGTAAAAGCAGTGGGTTTGATAATTCAGGATGAACCTGTGACAAGCGGTTTGCTAGTCGAGACAGGGGGGTAGTAAAGTATGATCGAATCAGGAGAAAAAAGAATACAGAGAGGATGAGAACAAAAACTGTAAGGAAAAGGAAAAAACGAATTACCTTTACGGATAATTCTTTATAAAGAG
>CAMYOP010000117.1:8278-10230 GCA_947260045.1 uncultured Desulfobulbaceae bacterium | reverse complement strand
AATATTGAAAATGTGACCACGGCTGTTGATAATCAATCCGCATCCTATGGCAAAATATCTGAAAATATCGCGACAGTATCTGTTTCTACCGATAGTTCCAAAGAAGAGCTTGAGTTAATGATCGGGGATGTGGGCAACCTTATTTCAAAGATATCTGATACCTGTTCCATGTATTCTGACTATACTTTTCGCAGCCATACACCTCAATTTGCTCTGGCTAAGCTGCAACACCTTATTTACCTGCGCAAAGTTTTTGAAGCATGCCGGGGAAATTTCGCCTATGTCGATGATATTTTGGTCGATCATCATACCTGTAAGTTCGGTCAATTTTATTATAAAATAGGCGGAGAGAAGTGTGGGCATGTCCATGAGTACAAGGCAATTGAAGAGCCACATATCAGGGTCCATGCACTCTCAAAGGAAATAGTACTGGCAGCGCAGGAAGGAAGGCTTGGTGAGAGTAGGGAAAAATTAGTTGAATTATTTGACCTGGCTCACCATTTAATGGAACTACTGGACAAGCTTACCTTGCATGAGTGCCATATTCATTAGTTTATGGGTTCTGGTTTGCTAATGGCGCTATCAGTTTAAATCGTTTTTGTCTTTAATGGGGAGAGGGATTTTCAGTAGATTAATCCCCTCCTTTTCCAGGGTTTTCTCTTCTTCCTTTGTGGTGGAGCCTCGGATATTTTTAGGTTCTTCAACACCATAATGCATTTTAAGTGCTCTTTTTGCCAGATCCGGGCCCACATCCGTAAAGTTTTTTATCACATGATTTTGGATTTTCTGTAAGGCCTTGAGGGCTTCAGCTATTTCTTTTGGGTGAGGATCAGTTGCATTGCATGGGGATGTTTCATTTTTAGCTATGCTGCTGGCATGACCATGGTAGGCAACGGGTGACAGGATCTTATGAACCTGATGACTTTCGCAATGGGGGCATTCTAAAATTGCACTTTGGAGCTGTCTTGTATAATCATTATGGTCCTGAAACCATCCTTCAAACTGGAAACCACATTCACAGGCAAGATCAAAAATTATCATGGCAAAATCAAAAAATGTATTAAATATATGAAAAGAGCAGGAGCAAACTAATGTAATACCTTACATTATACAATAAATTCGAGTTTTGAGGTAAAAGCAAAAAGAGGCAAAAAAATATTTATTAAATCCACTTATTGGAATTATACTATTCTTGTCCCTGTTTATAAAGCTCAGGGAAGAGTAGAGAATATACCCAATCCTATTTGACCAAGAGGATAAGCATGAATGATGACAGCTACACAGAGGTAACCAGCCAATCATGGTTTGGTCGCCTGGGTAACGCCTTTAAGGGGATTTTGCTTGGTATTATTCTTATCTGTTGCGCCTTTGTTTTAATTTTCTGGAATGAGGGACGGACGGTCAAGCGCTATAAAACCTTGAAAGAGGGAGGTGGCTCTGTTGTTTCCATAAGTGCTGATCATGTTGATGGAGCCAAGCAAGGCAAGCTGGTACACCTTACAGGGAATGCGGTCACAGATGAAAACCTGATCGATCCAGTATTTGGTCTGAGTAGAAATGCAATCAAATTGAGGCGCATTGTTGAAATGTACCAATGGGAAGAAAACAGTGAAAGCCAGGAAAAGAAAAAGTTGGGAGGCGGTACTGAAACGGTTACCACCTATACTTATCAGAAAAAGTGGTCATCACACCTGATAAGCTCAAATAATTTTAAAAAATCAGGCGAACACCAGAATCCTGGCTCAATGCCCTATAAAACAAATGAACTGTCGGCAAGGGCTGTAACGCTTGGAGCTTATACCTTATCAAACAGCCTGATTGCCCAAATGAATGCCTACAGCGATGTGCACTATGATAGTTCGCAGACGCTTCCAGAGATTCCAGGTGAAAAAGTTACACCTCTGGCAGGTGGCTTGTATCTCGGGCTAGAGCCTGCCAGTCCGCAAATTGGG
>CAMYOP010000117.1:0-8251 GCA_947260045.1 uncultured Desulfobulbaceae bacterium | reverse complement strand
CTCTCCGAGGGTCTCCACAGTGCTGAAGCAATGATTGAACAGGCCCAGAAAAGCAATACTATCCTGGCTTGGGTATTACGTGCACTTGGCTTTTTTCTCATGCTGTTTGGCTTGAAATTAATTTTTGCACCTCTTGCTGTTTTTGCTGATGTGCTACCAATTCTAGGTACCATAGTAGAGGTAGGAACTGGTTGGGTGGCATTTTGTATTGCAGGTGTGTTATCCTTTCTCACCATGGGAATTGCCTGGATTTATTATCGTCCACTTGTCGGTATTACTCTTTTTATAGTTGCGGCTGGCTTTGCTTATCTTGTTATAAAGAAACTTGGTGCAAAAAAGAAAAATCATGCTCTCCCACCAACACCTCCACCAATCAAGTAAAAAGAATATCCAGGAAAGTTTGGCAGATATATTAAAAAAATAATTGGTTACAGTATGCGTGTCTTAAAAGATCTTTTTGAAGAAAATAGAAAATGGGCGGGAAAGTTAAAGCAGGCTGATCCTGAATTTTTCCTAAATCTTTCAAAACAACATAAGCCCGAATATTTATGGATTGGTTGTTCAGACAGCCGCGTCCCTGCAAATGAAATTGTCAATAAACTCCCTGGTGAAATCTTTGTTCATCGCAATATCGCCAATCTTGTTATGCATACAGACCTGAATTGTCTGTCTGTAATCCAATATGCAGTTGAAGTGTTGCATGTGAAACATATCATCGTCTGTGGTCATTATGGCTGTGGTGGTGTTCAGGCTGCCATGGATGGTAACGACTACGGCTTGATTGATAACTGGCTGCGGAGTATCAAAGATCTATATCGCTGTCACCAGGAGAAGGTTGATTCGCTCACTGATAAGAAAGAAAAGGAAGATCTTATGTGCGAACTCAACGTCATTAAGCAGGTGGCAAATGTCTGTCAAACACCAATTGTACAGCATGCCTGGAAATCTGCTCAGAATTTGACTGTACATGGTTGGATTTACAGTATTGAAGACGGTATATTAAAAGATCTCAATGTCTGCATTACAGGCAATGATGACATGGTATAGCTGCAGGACAACAAGGGTTGAACTTTTAGTTCATGGTGCTCCTGCGTTTCTGTTGTAGCACTCTTAGAACATAGTATTTTTGTTTGCTGCTTTTTTAGGAATGACCTGGAGCACGTCCCAGTGCTCGATAATTTTTCCTTCTTTATCCAACCGAAAGATGTCTATGCCTGCCCAGTCAGTATCTTTATCTGTTGGCCACTCCTGGTGGCAATGTAAAACTACAAGATCGCCCTCAGCAATGATGCGTTTAAAGGTGACCTTTTTGCCGGGGTATTCCTGTGCCATGCGTTCAAAATAGTCGACGAATCCATCTTTGCCATTTCTTACATGAGGATTGTGCTGGGTGTAGGTGCTGCCAAGGTATTTTTCTACAGCTTCTCGAGCTTTGTTTTGATTAAACATGAGGTCGTAGAAATTCTTTACCGTTTCCTTGTTTCGCTCCAGCTTTTCCATAGTTCCTCTTGGTTTATGATTTCTGGTCATACAGCAGGCCTTTTTTCATATGTTGGTTAGGCGGGTTGTAAAAAACGCTCTTAAGTAACTATTTTTTCCCTTCGATCAACAATTCATAGGGTTTATAAAATACTTCATCGGGTACACCAAGCTTGCGCTTGATCAGGACGTCCTGATCCCAGGGGTTATCGATCTGACTGAGTGAAAACATCTCGCTCAGGTTGAGCTTCCTGGGGAAAAACCAGGGAGAGACCAGTAAGGTATTAATTAGAGGCATATCTGTGCCATAAAGTAAGCGCTTATGGATACCTTCATGTTTTAAAAGCTTTGCCAGGTAGCCTAGCTTATTGAGCTGGGTGAGACTGGAAATGTCGGTATAAAGATTTTCATAACGGGAAAAAAGAGAGAGGAGGCGCACCATGTTATCTTCTCCTTCTGATGTACCGGTTGTGGCTGCGTGAGCTGCAATGACTGTAACGCCTAGCTGCAAAGGAAGCTCAAGTCTCTTTGGGTCTGCAAAATGATTTTTTGCTGTGGTAAAAGACTTTTCATGTCCGGCATGGCTTAACAGGGGAAGCTTTAATTCTCGAAGTCGCTTGTAAAAGGGGATAATTTTCTTATCAGCCGGGTCTATGTGTTGAATGGAGGGTAGCCATTTGATCAAGACGGCACCCTCTGCTGCAACTTTATCAAGTATTTCCAATGCGTCAGGACGGTAAGGATTAATACTCGCTCCATGATAAAGATTATCAAACGGTTTCACTCCTGCTTTTACAAAACTGTTCGGTATGTAAACTTCGGTTTTTTCATAATCAAGGGCACCGTTTTTGTCATAGACTCCATCAAGAGCAAGAATTACCGCACCATCGACGTATTTGGACGCGGCAACTCCCTGGGAAAGGTGTTTGAAGATGATCGCATCACCTTTTTGCTTTAATTCTTCCTCAGATACCCCAAATGCCCGTAAATAAATTTTATATCTGAAATTTGAACGGAGCTCTGTTGAAATATAGCAGCCACTGTTGCCAGCCCCAATTCCGGCAACATGGCAATGCATATCGAGTATTTTTGCGTTTTTGTTAGAGTCAGCTCCATGGCAATAAGTACTGGTGAATATGAGGATGGCCAGTGCCCTGATTACAAAACTGCAAAGATGGAAATGGTATCGCATTGGACCTCTTTGATCGGGTTGTTTATGTCTGTAAAATTTCGATTAATTGACGTAGAGGATGATTTTTACTACATAATGAGTAAAAGGAGTCTAATTATGAAATCCCTACCATCACAACTGATTTATTTTGTTCGGAATAAGACCATGAGGAAAAACCTCTGGAAGCTTAGCCAGTTCCTTATGGTAATCTTTGTTACCATAACGGTTTACTCCGTTATTTTTCACTTGATAATGGAACACGAAGGGAGACAATACTCCTGGGTTACCGGTTTTTATTGGACCTTGACTGTCATGTCTACCTTGGGCTTTGGTGACATTACTTTTTCTACTGATCTCGGTCTGATTTTTTCAATGTTCGTTCTTTTGACAGGTATTATTTTTCTTTTGATCATGCTGCCTTTCACCTTTATCCAGTTTTTTTACGCCCCCTGGCTGGAGGCTCAAGTCTACTCGGGAACGCCAACTAAGCTGCCGGAAGAAACCACAGGGCACATTATTATCACGAATTATGAACCTATTGCTACCAGTCTCATTGAAAAGTTGAAGCAATATGGACTTCAATACGCCATGGTTGTCCAGGACAAGCAGGCGGCGACAGACCTTTTGGGAAAGAATATAAAAGTTGTCAATGGTGAGCTTGATAATCCTGATACATATCGAAAAATGCAGGTGGAAAAAGCCGCTCTGGTTTTTGTGAACAATGATGACATGCTCAACACCAATATCATTGCCACCATTCGGGAAGTGTCAAAGTCAGTCCCCATTGTTACCATGGCAGATAAGTATGACTCCATCGACATTCTCGAACTTGCCGGCGCAAATCATGTTTTTCAGTTTACCAAGATGGTGGGTGTCACCATGGCCCAGCATGCTTTTGGCGTGTCGGCCAGGTCAAGCATTGTCGGCTCTCTAGGAGGAGTTTCCATTGCCGAGGCCTATGCTTCCCATACACCCTATGCAGGCAAGGAGCTTGCTCAGAGTGGGCTTCGTGAGAAAACTGGGGTTATTGTGGTCGGTATTTGGCATCGGGGCAAGTTGGAAATACCAAGACCCCAAACTATTATACGGCCGAGCTCTATCCTTGTGCTTGCAGGCTCGGAAGAACATTTTAAACGATACGATGAATATGTCGGCACCAGTAGAGCTTATACCGTTCCCGTGGTAATACTTGGAGGTGGAAGGGTGGGGCTAGCTGCTGCCAACACCCTGAAAGAACTAGGCATTGATTATCGAGTGATTGAAAAAGACAAGGGGTTGATCAAGGATCATAATAAGTATATTTTGGGTGATGCTGCCGATATTAATGCTCTGGAAAAGGCAGGTATATCAGCAAACGCTCCCTCTGTACTTATTACCACCCATAATGATGATATAAATATTTACCTGACAATTTATTGTCGAGAATTGCGACCTGATATCCAAGTTGTCAGCAGGGTTATCCGTGAGCGAAATATCAGCAAACTTTACTCGGTAGGAGCTGATATTGTAATGTCCTATGCATCTATGGGCGCAAGCAAAATATTAAATATTCTTATGCCAGATGAAACCTTAATGTTGGTGGAAGGCTTGAATGTCTTCAAAGCAAAAGTGACTCCAGCATGTGCTGGGCAGGCACTTAGTGATAACCAGATACGGAGAAAGACCGGGTGCAACGTAATAGCAATAAGGTCTGGGGGAAATTTTACTATTAGTCCTGATCCTGACGTTGTTTTGCAGGAAAATGATCGATTGATCCTGATAGGTACACTTGAAGCTGAAAGTGAGTTTAAAAAACTCTATCCTTTAGTTGATAAAAAAAGAAAGACTGTAATTTCAGAGGGGTCATAGTCGTTCTTTTCCGGGAGCAGGTTGTTCCTGCCTGCAAATCAAAGCTTTCCAACCATTATGTACCACTGGGTGGACACTTGCTATTTGATCTGGCTTATGAGTCACATTCAAGGCCAAAGAAAATGAGCTATTTCCTCTCGCCTCCTTAGCCTGCAGACTATCATTTTTTTTGGTGGCAAAAGAACATATTTTTTCCCCTGTTGTCATTTGATTTCCTTTTTTTATCGTCTCGATCAGTTCCAATTTTAAAAACTGTGACAGTGTTTGCAACATCCCTCTTCACATTTCTAGGTCTTGTCTCTCTTGGCAAATTGCTCTTTATCAGAGAAAAATACGTCGATATTCATTTTTTTTTTACATATGCCACATTGTATCCTTTTGAAAAGGCTGTTTGGTCGCACGTTGTGGTAGCAGTATTTTTGACCATTGTTAATCTTTGAAAAGCATTGGTACGCAGATGTTTTTTATTGATAGCTGTTTGTTGTTGTTGCTATTTTATTTTCAGTAAATGGGAATTAGTAATTTCAACAATATGTTCATTTGCACTGTCCAAATAGCGTGAAAAGTATTGCACTGCAATGGATAGTAACTAGTTGAAACCTGCAGTAAAAAAATATATTGCAATTATTTTTTTAAACTCTTATCAGTAATAATCATCTTTAATAAATTTGATTTATGCTTTTTGCGTATAATACTTATTCTCATTAAGGACATATATTTCTAAGTAATTTATAGAAGCACAGAACGTTTTGAATAAATCATTAATTTTGTAGTTATGGTGATTGATAAAATAACCTTTATAAAAAAAGTGTAATAAGATTTTCGGTTGTTTTTGTATTTTTTATTAATTTTTTCGACAGATTGTACCGCAAAAAAATTACAAGTGTGGAATGTAAGCCCCTATTGTTGGCGGGGCGCAGGCTCACTGGCTATTTAGTTAGAATAGCTGGATTTGACTACACTGTACATATAAGGAGGAGAACCAGGTGAAGAAAAAAGTATTACTAGGAAGTATTGCAGCTATTGCATTGGTACTAGTTGCAGGTGGAATTAAAAATGTAACAACAGCGTCAAAAGGTGAATATGCAGGACGTGTATTTATTGCAGGTATGGGCGGACATATAGCAGATGCAAATGTTGTAATTGATCCAACAGATACTAATCAGCCTGTAAAAATACCAGATTACACCATGTGGACAGGTAATAAATTACATTTTATTCCTTTGGGACCACCACCAAACTATGCGACCCATGATGTTAGAATAGATAGTAGAGACAGCAATATAGCCTTTTGGTCAACATATGCATCAAGCAGCAAGTCTGTCAAAGTAGGAAAAAGTGATTTACGTGATAACACCATAATTGCTGAAAAATCATATAAGCTGCCGAAAGAAGTAGTAGAGTTTGAAGAGACGACTTCTAAGACTCTCTATTGTGCCTCTGGCGAATCAACCAATAATTTTCTCCCGATTTTCATGGGCTATCCTGGCTTTATCGACGTGGTAGATAAAGATACCTTGGAGCTCAAACATAGAGTTATGTTATCTAGTAACCCTGAGCTGCCAGAAGATTATAAGTTCACCCATGGCGTCCATAGTCCTGATCGTAAAAATTTCTTTATTATCATGAATGGAGCAGATGAGGGGCATGGTAAGTTTACTGGACAGCAGCACATGTTTCTTCTGGATATGGCAGCCCTGGAAAACGGAGAGCTTAAAGTTGTCAAGAAAAACACAGTAGATTTTCCTAAAGGTTCCATTACCTTCAGGGCGACGTATACGCCTGATGGCAAAAATATCCTGCAGGCCTCCAAAAATTGGAGTGTAATGATCAATGCTGATGATTTAACAATTAAACAAAAAGTTCAGTTTAATATGAAAGGTTGGGAGGCGCATGATATTATGCCAACTCCTGATGGAAAATATGGTATTACCGCAATTCGAGTACCCCTACCAAACTGTGATGATGGCAAGGTTGATGATACTGAAGAACTCCATTCCTCCAGTTGTACACCTGAAGGCAGTAAGAAAAAATTTGACGGTATGATAGGTCTGTGGGACCTTCATGCAAACAAATATATCGGCGAGCCTGTTTCTGTCTGTCGTCAATGTCACGTACAGAACAAAAAGCATTTCCCGCTGACTACCTTTATGGATATGGTAGGTTGTACACGTTGTCATCAGGATCGAAAAAACAGGAACTCCATGGATGTCCTTGGTACCAACATTCTCTGTGGCTTGGACGGAAACCTCGTAAAAAGATAAGTAACACCGCACATACCATAAAAAAGGCTGGAGAGCATGGGCTCCCCAGCCTTTTTAATTTCTCCCTACTGCCTTCTTATGTTCAGCTAGCCTGAATCTTTGAGAGCGATTTCACCGCTCTGAAATTTCTTTTGTTTATTTGTCTGTTGTTAATATATTTTACTTTTTGGTTTAATTTCCCTTTTTTCTTTTTACTATAATGTGACAAAATTAGAGGAATCAGAGCAGTTATTTGCAATCTTAACTGTAATGTGCAACTGCCTTGCTGTCTGGGAAAGATTTTGGTAGAGGATCTCTGGCAAGAAAATTGATAGAGATGCAATGATTTATGATCAGTTTAAATTTTAAGTGAAATGGTAGACGGTATGGAAGAGAAAAGACAGAAAACAGCATTGATAACGGGTGCAACATCTGGTTTTGGTGAGGCCTGTGCACGTCTCTTTATTGCAGAGGGCTGGAAGGTTATCACCACAGGCAGGCGCAAAGATCGTCTGGCAGAACTCAGGGCAGAATTTGGTTCTGCCTGCCATACCATTGTCCAGGATGTGCGTGACCATGAAATGGTGAAAATTGATATTGAAAATCTACCGAAAGAGTTTAACACCATAGATCTCCTTGTTAATAATGCAGGTTTGGCCTTAGGCCTGGAGCCTTCTCACAAAGCCAGCATGGATGACTGGGAAACCATGGTGGATACTAATATCAAGGGGCTGCTTTATTACACCCGTTATGTTTTACCTGGAATGGTGCAAAGAAATAGTGGTCACATTATCAACATGGGTTCGGTTGCTGGCAACTGGCCATATCCGGGTGGAAATACCTATGGTGCAACCAAAGCCTTTGTCAAACAGTTTTCCCATAATCTCCGTTCCGACTTGAAAGGCAGTAATGTTCGCGTATCAAATATCGAACCAGGTTTGGCTGAAACAGAATTTTCAGTTGTCCGCTTTCATGGTAACCAGGCCAAGGCGGATGATTTTTATAATGGAACACAGCCGCTTAGCGGTGAAGATATTGCAAACATTGTCTATTGGCTTGCAACCCAGCCTCCTCACGTAAATGTGAACCGAATAGAAGTGATGCCTGTGTGTCAAAGTTGTGGCCCTTTTCAAATACACAGGGAACAGGACTCTTAGGCTAATTCTTATCCGGAAAGTCGAAGGCTTTGCGGACCTTAGAAATGATTGTTTACAGTTCGGCAACTAGGCTAACTGATGATGGATTTCTCAAAAGTCTGATCTACAGTGTCGTTGTCGTTCCATTTTGCCTGCGCGAATTTTTAAATGCGGGCAATCGTAGCTCAAACTTCCTCTTTATTCATTTTTCAGTAAAACGTTCATTTATCATCAAGCTTCTGCCTAAAATGTTTCCCCTGGAAGGGTTTTGCTGTATCGGTTGTCATGAAAGCATTACTATTTCAAATGTTTAGGGCTTGGTTGTTTGACTTTTTGGCCTTTATTGATGTTTAATAATAGTTATTAAGCAGTTA
>CAMYOP010000116.1 GCA_947260045.1 uncultured Desulfobulbaceae bacterium | reverse complement strand
TATCGCGCTATGTCGCCCGATACTTGAAAAACCGCTGCAGTGCCTGCGGCCGGTGCGCCAAGCGATGTCCATTTCAGGCATTTAAATCCGAGAAGAGCCGAGCTTCAAAGGCACAATCAAAATCCATTCAATTCAATGCAAATCTTTGCCGTGGCTGTGATTTGGGCCATTATTTTGAGCGAATATGAGTGCTCCGCGCATAAATACTTTTAGCCAGCATTATCGCCGGAAGTATGGAGCGATGGTCGGTAAAATACCCCTTGATGTAGGGGTTGTTTGTCCCAACCGTGCAAAAGGGGGATGTATTTATTGCCGTGCCCAAAGTTTTACCCCCTTGCACCTAGACAAAAAAGACTCTATCCCTGTACAGATGGTCAAAGGGAAGAAGATGTTGTCCGGACGCAAATTTCGCTATGTTTTTGGTTATTTCCAGCAGGAAACATGCACGGCTCTTCAACTTGAAACCTTACAGGAAAATATTAGTGACGTTCTGGAAGACACTGATTGTGTAGGAGTCATTATTTCAACTCGTCCAGATTATGTGGAAAATAAGTTGCTCGATTACCTGGAAAGCAAATGTGAAGCTATGGGCAAAGAGTGTCTCATTGAGCTTGGCCTGCAATCCATCCATGACAAGAGTCTTGAGTATTTAAACAGAAATCATAATTATCAGGATTTTCTTGAGACAGCGCTTCGCATTAAACAGAGACAGAGTCTACAGCTTGGAACACATCTGATCCTGGGGATTCCAGGTGAGACCCAAAAGCAGATGCTGCAATCGGTAGAGTCAGTCTGTGAACTGGGAGTAGATGCTTTAAAGTTTCATCACCTGCAGGTCATAAAAAAAACCAGATTGTATGAAATGCACCAGGAAAATCCAATTGATGTTTTTTCTGAGGAAAAATATCTCGAGCTGCTCAGCGATTTATTACCTCATATCCCTCACAGGGTAGTCATCCACAGGCTTTGGTCCACTTCGCACCCGGAGGTATTGCTAGCACCGCGTTGGGATCTCTATGCCCATGAGCTGAGTGTACGTCTGGAAGCTCTTCTGGAAAAAAGAGAACTCTTTCAGGGAAAATTTGTTCAATGAGTATTCCTGCTATTCCTGCTCCTTCCATGCTTGTTCTTTCGTGCATCTGCAGTCAAAGTTTTTTTGAAGGTCCCTCCGACCACTTGCAAAAATTACAAAACCTGTTTGAAAAGGAGTTTGGCCAGATTTGGTATCAGAGCCCATGTCTTGATTTTAATCGAACCACTTACTATGAACCTGAAATGGGCAAGGGTTTAAAACGATATTTTTTCGGCTTTGAAACCCTTGTGGCCAGGAACAGGCTGGCAGGGATTAAGCTTCGCACCAATGAACTGGAAAGGGAATTTTTGGCTGAGGATCAAAAACGTCAGGTAAATCTTGATCCAGGGCTATTATCAATGGAAAATCTGATACTGGCAACAGGCAAAAATTTTACCCATCGGGTCTATCTCCACAGCGGTATTTTTGCGGAGGTAACGATGATATATCAAAAAGAAAATTTTCAGACACTCCCCTGGACCTACCCTGATTATAGCTCAGAGCCAATTCTTGGTATACTTCATAAGCTCCGCCTTCAATTGAAAGCTCAGCTCCAGAAAGGCAAGTAAGGAGGTATGGATAGCGGTGCGAATATTTTACTGAGATAATATTGAAAAGAAAGGTTGTATTGCTCCTCAAAGATTGCTGTTTTTTGCTTGAGGAATTGTAAACGCTTTTTGTAGTTTCTTCCTGAAAAAGCCAGAACAATGAAGTTGCTTCTCTTGTCAACTGGCAGAAAAAGATAGCGTCCATCGCAGCTTTTCTTAATAGCTTTTTTTGCCCTGCGAAACATCTTTGAGTCCCCTTTCCACAGGTTTACAGCCATTACGCCATCTGGTCCCAAGCGCTCAAGAACGGCTTTGAGGAAGTCCGTGTCAAAGAGTGGTGCAGCCATTTGTTCCGGTTCAAAAATGTCAATAAAGGCAACGTCATAGCCATTGAAGCGCTTATTGTTTTCCTCCAAGATAAAATCAGTCACATCCTTACAGAGTATAGTGTGGGAGCCAGTATGGGGGAGTTTGAAAAAATCATGGGCCAGTTTGATGACCTCATCTGAGCGTTCTACAGAATCGAGGTGGCACCCTGGGTGGTGATGGAGTAAAAAATGAGCCATGGCGCCTCCTCCAAGGCCAAGGAGCAGGAATTTGTCTGTACTTGCCGGAAACAGCAGTGCTGTCATTATCCAACGTGTGTAGGCCAGGACCAGTTCGTGCGGCTGATCAATATCCAGACAACTTTGGCGAGCCAGTGTGCCAAAGTGAAGAGTGCGCCGCGGGCCTTCCTCTCCTGTGGTCACAGGGTGTAATCTTTTATGGCTGTGTATGCTTACTTGCTCCATAGGCAAAAAAAAAGCCGTAATGCTTTTGTAGCATGACGGCTCTATTGATTCATACACGATGAATATTTAACAAGATCCGATACCTCAACCAGAGCCAAGTTTCTTTTTTGGCTCATCCGTTTGCTTCATAGCATCGGCAGCGGAGGACATGATGGATGCCCTGTTTACTTTGACTCGTATATTATCAGCAATCTCAAGGGTTATTACGGTGTCGGTCAGGCCTGTTATTTTGCCATGAAGGCCGCCGTTTGTAACAACTTCATTCCCTTTTTTCATATTCCCTAAAAAGCTTTGATGCTCTTTAGCTTTTTTCTGCTGAGGGCGAATCAACAAAAAATAGAAAACAATAAAAATCAAGATTAACGGTAGAAAAGATGCAAGGCCGCCGCCAGCTGCTGGTGCGGTGGTTCCGGCTGCATAAGCAATGCCAGTCATAAGTATATCCTCCAGATAATGTTAGTTGTGTGCGGGTGGTTTTTCCAGTTTGTCATAAAAACTTTTTCGAAACGCCACGAAACGATCTTCGTCAATGGCATTTCGCATTTCTGCCATCAGCGAACAGTAATAATGGAGATTATGAATACTGTTCAGCTGGTAGGCTAGAATCTCCCTGCATGCAAACAGGTGTCGCAGATAAGCCCTTGAATAATTGCGACAAGTATAACAGTTACAGGCTTCGTCAACTGGGCGTTGATCTTCTCTGTAACAGGCATTTTTTATAACAAGTTTGCCCTGTGAAGTAAAGAGCATTCCATTGCGGGCATTGCGAGTAGGCATGACGCAGTCGAACATGTCAACACCGCGATGCACACCTTCTACCAGATCTTCAGGGGTTCCTACTCCCATAAGGTATTTGGCATGATCTGTCGGTAAAAATTCAACAGTTGCTTCAGTCATGTCATACATCAGATTTTTGGGTTCACCAACACTGAGTCCTCCCATTGCATAGCCGTCAAAGCCGATATCTATCAGGTCAAGAGCAGCCTGTTTCCGCAGGTCTTTATACATCCCACCCTGAACAATTCCAAATAAAAGCTGTCCTGTATCTGTCTGGGCTTTTCTTGATCTCTCCGCCCAACGCCTGGTCAGCGCGGTTGCCTCTTTAGCCTCTTCAAAAGTTGCCGGATAGGGGATGCAGGTATCAAGAACCATCATGATATCAGAACCGAGTGCTTCCTGGACATGGACAGCATCTTCAGGGCTGAGAAACAGTTTTGAACCGTCAAGATGGGAGCGAAAGGCTGCTCCCTCTTCACTAATGGTGGCCAGATCACGCAAACTGAAAATCTGAAAGCCACCTGAATCAGTGAGGATTGGTTTATCCCAGTGCATGAAATTATGAAGACCGCCAAACTGTTTGATCAATTCATGACCAGGGCGTATGAAAAGGTGATAGGTATTGCCAAGAATAATCTGTGCCCCGAATTCATCTAAATTTTCAGGGGTAACAGCCTTTACAGTGCCCTGGGTCCCAACAGGCATAAAGACTGGTGTTTGTACAGCGCCATGTAAGGTTTGTACTGTTCCTGTCCGGGCTTTTGATTCGCTGGAAGAATTTTTCAGGGTAAATGATGACTGTCGTTGCATGGGTATGTTGTATTTTAGGTGTTTTCGGGATGAGCCTGTTGAACAATCTCTTCCAGTAGTTTTTGTTGTTTAGCAAGACTTGCTGCCAGCTGGAATTGCACAAGAGCACGTTGCAGGTTTTGGCCAGGAACACGCTCTTTGAAATATATATTTCCTGACAGATGATCGGTAAAAAAGCGAATACCAAGTTCAAAAGTCATAAGAAAGGTTGCTGCAACGATAAGCTCCCTATCCTTGTCCGTCAACAGGAAATCAGCAACAGTTAAATAACCCTTGAACCAGGAACGAAAGAACTCAGCTACAAAGAGAACCTTGCTGTTCTTCTCTGGATTTTCACCGTCTGGATTACAGCATGAACGCAGAGCATCGCCGATGTCATGGAGCAATAGCCCCGGTTTTACCGTATCAAGATCAATAAGACTGATAACGCTCTTGGCGCTTTGATCAAATAAAAAATTTGCAACCTTGGGATCGCCATGTATGACTATTTTGCGAAGACTGTTTTGATTGTCCTCAAGCAGCGGTACCATTGTGCGGTATTTTTCAATAAAATTATAACAGAGACCTTCGTCTGGCCTGGCAGCTTGTTCCAGAGACCTGGAAACCTGGTCATAGAGATGTAAATACTGAGGGGTAATATGAAAGCCAGGAAGTGTATCATAAAGACTCTCAGGGTCAAGGTCTTGCAGGAGCACATGGAAAGTGCCAAGGTTTTTGCCAAGCTCAAAGGCGTGAGAATTGTTTTTGGCAGCCTGCAGGGTAATACTGTCTGGAATGTAGGTGATGAGTCGAAAGTATGAATTATCTGCTGCTCTAAAATAATGTGTTCCATCATGGGCCTGGCAGAGCGTTATGGCCTGGAATTTGTTTTTGTCGATCCCCTTCTGACCATCATTTTTACTAAGATGAGCAGTAACAAGACGCATGTTGTCAATGATCTTATCAGGCCTTGGAAAAACATCAGGATTGATTCTTTGCAATATGAACTTGGAATTATTGTGCAGGCAAAGAAGCCAGGTATCGTTAATGTTGCCAGCGCCAAAATGCGTGAGGGATTTTATTTCTGTTTTGTTGAAAAAATGGATGGCTGCCTGCCAGGATTGATTCAAGGGGTCCACTGGTAATCAGTACTTTTTTTTGCTGATCCTCTGGATTTTTCAACGGGATATTTTTGTTCGTTTTTTTTCATTTTGAGTTCAACTGCATCTGCCAGATCAATGTCCAGCCTGTCTGCCAGTCGAACGAGATAAATGAGAATGTCGGCAAGCTCTTCACCAATTTCCTGGCGTTTTCCATCACCTGGCTGATAGCTCTCTTGTTGCTTCAGCCACTGAAAATGTTCTGCCAGCTCAGCTGCTTCGACAATGAGCGCCATGGCAAGATTTTTTGGTGAATGAAATTGTTGCCAGTCACGTTCGTCTGCAAAGTGGCGTAATTTCTGTTTCAGATCGTTAAAGGTATCGGACATAAGAAAAAAAGGCGCCGGATATGATTCCGGCGCCTTGTCTGAAATGTTATTTCAAGCGTAATACGATGTATTGACTGAAATCACCTGCCCGTACACGGAGCAGAACTTGTTTTGGATTTTTGGATTGTTTGAGCGCAGCCATCATTTCATCAAGGTTATGCACTCGTTGTTTATTGACCTCTTCAATAAGCTGGCCAGAGGCGAGACCGGCCTTTTCAGCCGGACTGTCAGGTATAACGTCAGCTACGAGTACACCCTGTTTTTCACTGTAACCAAACTGAGCTGCAAGTTCTGGGGTTAGATCCTGGAGCGTCAGCCCCAGCTCTTCAGTGACTTTATCTGTCGGTTTTTTAAATTTACCAAAATTGGATGGCTGTTCACCAATGGTTACAGCGATATTTTTTTTCTTACCGTCACGCATGACCTGAAGGGTGACCTTGGAGCCAGGAGTGATCATGGCCACCTTATTGCGAAGATCAGGTACGTCTGCTATTTTTACGGAATCAAGGCTGACAATTACGTCACCCTGCTTAATTCCAGCTTTTGATGCTGGTGAATTATCTTGGGTTTCACTGATAAGTACGCCAGTTGAGTCTTTCAGGCCAAAAGATTTGGCCAGATCTTCATTTAGATCCTGAATGACGACACCCAGCCAGCCACGGGTAACTTTACCGTATTTTTGCAGTTGTTTCTCAACGGATTTGGCCATGTTGATAGGAATGGCAAAGCCAATTCCCATGTAGCCACCACTTCGTGAGAAAATGGCAGTGTTGATACCAACTGCCTCACCGTGGATATTTAAAAGCGGCCCGCCTGAATTTCCTGGATTAATAGCCGCATCGGTTTGGATGAAATTTTCATAATCATTGATCCCAATTCTGCTTCGCCCCTTGGCACTGACCACACCGACGGTTACGGTCTGGCTGAGCTCAAATGGACTGCCGATGGCAATAACCCACTCGCCGACCTCAAGCTTGTCAGAATCTCCAAGTGGCAGGTAGGGGAGCCCGCTGGCTTTAATTTTTAACAAAGCGACATCTGACTGTGGATCAGTCCCAATAATTTTAGCCTCAAATTCACGTTCGTCATCCAGACGTACTTTTATGGTATTGGATTCACTGACGACATGATTATTGGTCAGGATATAACCATCATCACTGATAATAAACCCGGAGCCGGCAGATTGTTGCTTGAATTGTTTGGGTTGGCTATGGGGCGCGCGAGGCTGCTGTTGACGAGGTTGTTGGCGAAATTGAGGACCGAAAAAACGTTCAAAAAAAGGATCGTTGAAAAAGCCAAAGGGATCCTGGCCGTGGAAAGGACTCTTCCCTGAAATTTCTTTTTCAACACGAACGTGGACCACTGCAGGACCTGCTTTTTTGACAACAGATGCAAAAGCTTTTGCCGAGCGGTCAAGTAATGCAATGTTGTCATCTTCCTGGGCAGATGCAGATAGGACATAGCTGCACAAAAAGAATATTGAGGTTAATAGGAGTAAGCATTTTTTGAGATATGATATTTTGTTTGGGTACTTCATTTATTTTCTCCTTATGAAGGATAACGACAGGATACCAGCGACTGGCGTCCGAACATACACTCTTTCAACAGGCAAACAATGTAAGAGAACATGCAGAACATACAATTATACTTGAATGTTCATCCGTCAAGAGTTTCTCGATTATACTGGGTAAAAGTTAAGCAGGTTTCATTTACTCGACGACTTTATGTTGGTTGAGAATTTAACTAGCCTCTGAAAATGATTTAGATAAAGAGCATTGAAGTAAAAAAGAGGATTCTTCTAATTTTTTTGGATAAGATCTTGAATCTTCTGGAGAAAATCCTCCTTTTTAAAAGGTTTAGCAATATAGTCGTGAGCTCCCTGATCGAGCAGAACTTTCATCTCCTCCTCAGGTCTTCCTGATACTATAAGGATTTTGGTTTTTTGAAACAGGGGGAGTTTTTTATAGATGGCGAGTACCTCTCTGCCATCCATGTTCGGCATATTTAGATCCAGGGTCATGACGTCAGGTGAGATATGACTCAGCCAGACTCCTGCTTCAAATCCAGATGTAGCGGTAAATGTTTCATACCCTTTTCTTGTGAGCAGACTTTCAATGAGCTTTATTATATCCAACTGGTCATCAACTATAAGAACTTTGCGGGGCGAAGGGTGGGGATTTGATGCATTGTTTGTCATTATATCTTCCAATTTGTTCTGTCGAGTATATCTATTACACTTGAAAGTAAAATGAAGCCGATTTGTCCGAAGAAAAAAGAACTTATCGTCTATCCTCTCAAGTATGAATTCCCACTTTCTTTATTGTACTGATTTCTTGTTAAAAGTAAAATAAAGTGATAAAAAAACATGATGAGAATGACACTCAAAAAAGGCTGGAGACGGGAAAAGTTCAGTATAAAATGAGTTTGTTCGAGGAGTGGCTGAAAAATAACGGTTGATCTGCTTTGGCTAAATATTTAAAATAGTATAGAATAATTGATACAAGTAAGTAAAAAAGATTTGGTTTGACGAGGTGCCACAGCTATGAAAATTGTCAAAGATATTTTAAAACTCGTAGGAATCCTCATTATCCTCGCCATTGTTTTTTACTTTATCCAGGAAAAATCCAAATCAGTTGACCGGGAAAAGCGATATCAGCATCCTATCACAAGACCAGGCGGTGGCTGGTAGCATTTATTTTCTATTGGTTCATTACCAAAATCGACCTTTCGTGGACTTTTCTGTACGTTTCAATGTAGCAATGAAGTCATATCAGGCTTCCAATTTTTTCTGGACACTTGGGAAAAGACTCATGTCTGTA
>CAMYOP010000115.1 GCA_947260045.1 uncultured Desulfobulbaceae bacterium | reverse complement strand
TCCAGCTGTTCCCGGCAGTGCTGCTTGCCGAGCAGATCAGCGTTTCCGGATTTACCGAACCTTATCTCGATTCGACCCTGGGCGTTTCAGTGACGGGCCAGGTGGTGACGATCCATGTCAAAGAGGGCGACAAAGTCAAAAAAGGCCAAGTGCTCCTTGAGCTTGACCAGGCGGCAGAAAAACTGGAAGTCAGGCGCCGTCAGCTGCTCGTTGAAAGCAGGGCCGAAATAGCTGCCGTTTCCCGTCAGCTTGAGACGCTTGCTGCGCACCTGCAAGCCACCCGCGAGCTTTATGAGACAACCGGTTCTGTCCCGCGTGAAGATCTCGAAAATCAGCAGCTTGAGCACGCCCTCGCCGAAGTGGAATTGCTCCGCCTGGAGCAGACGAAAAAGCGTGAAGAGATAGAGCTGGACATCGCCAGAAAACAACTGAAAAAACGGACCTTGCAAGCTCCCTTTAGCGGGGAAATCGCCGAAATCATCGTCAGTGCCGGCGAAAACTGTGAGCTTGACACCAAGCTGGTCAGACTCGTGAACACCTCACAGGGTTATTTTGTCGCCAACATCGAAATGACGGTCAGTCAACAGCTCAGCCTCGGGCAGGATGTTGAGCTGCAGTTCAGTACCGGTCTGGCGCCGATAACAATGACCGGCCAAATTGCTTTTATCAGTCCGGTCATCGACCCGGCCAGCGGATTGCGTAAAGTGAAAGCCAGGTTCAACAATCCAGACGGCCAGCTGGTTCCCGGCATGGCCGGCATCATGCTTTTTACAGCAGGCAACAATTAAACCAACCCAGGGGATAGCAACCAAAACATCTCTTCAGATCTCCAAATTTATGCATCAGAGGGGTCAAGGACTATGCATAGCTCGACAGGAAAAATTCTGATTATTGACGATGAAGCAGTCATCCGGAATATGCTGACGGCAATCCTCGAGGAGGATTACCATATCAGTTGCGCAGATAACTCTTTCGAAGGGCTCGAGCAGGCCAGGGAGCTCTCCCCCGATCTGATCCTGCTGGACATTAACATGCCTATTTTCGATGGCTATGAGCTTTGCCGGCTGTTGCGCGAAGACCCGCAGACCAAACAGATCCCGGTCATTTTTCTGACTGCCCTGACTTCGCCGGAAGATGAAAGCAAAGGATTGGAAGCCGGTGCGGCGGATTATATTTCCAAGCCGATCAATCCGAGTATTGTCATCGCCCGGGTGAAAAACCAGGTTCTTGTCAAGCAACAGCGGGACTACCTGGAGAAATTATCGACCCTCGATCCCCTGACAGGAATCGCCAATCGGCGCTTTTTCGACCAGGCTCTTGATCGGGAATGGCGCCGCGGCCAGCGCGACGAAAAGCCCCTTTCGCTGCTGATCATAGATATTGACAGCTTCAAAACCTATAATGATAACTACGGTCATGTCGCCGGAGATGAGTGCCTGCAACGGGTTGCTGAACTGCTTAGCGAGGTTCCGCATCGAGGGGGCGATCTGCTGGCCCGAGTCGGTGGCGAAGAGTTTGCCGTCATCCTGCCGGATACCCCGTTTGAATTTCTTGAGTTTATGGCTCAGAAGTTCAGCGATGCGATCAGGTCGGCAGCTATGAAACACGAACATTCGCCGGTGGATAAGTTTATTACGATAAGTATCGGTGGTTCCACCTGGGTTCCCAACAGAGACTCCAACCCCGTCGAGATGTACAAAAAAGCCGACGAAATGCTCTATCAGGCGAAAAATAATGGCCGCAACCAGGTCTCTGCTGAACCATTACCTCTCTCTTAATTTTAAAAATCTGATAGTAGTCCAGTCCATATCTGAAAAAATATTTTGCTCCTTGATTCCAAGGGGAAAAGGTCATAGTCTTTTAACATATAGATAAAGTTCTCAAAACAGAGATAAAATAATTCGTTATCATATTACCCATTGCTGTTGAGCTGGGTGAAAGCTGACAATGAGTATTTTACCTGGCCTCTTCCTAAGCCAGGTGCTCTGAAACTATCTAGTTGCAGTTCTCATCTTTCTCAGGAGGGAGCCATGCCACGTAAAGAAATCGAACTTCCCTACCGTACCGAATATCTATCCATTCTCGATGAAAAAGGTAATGTTGACGCCGAGTTGGAGCCTAGCCTGTCAGATGAACTTCTCTTAAAGCTGCACCGTGCGATGCTATCTGGTCGACGCTTTGATGAGCGGATGCTCAACTTACAGCGGCAAGGACGTATAGGGACCTTTCCTCCTATTAAAGGGCAGGAAGCATCCCAGCTTGGGGCTGTGGCCACACTTGAGAAAGAAGATTGGATGACCGTTGCCTTTCGGGAAACCCTGGCAGAAATTTGGCGAGGGAAACCAATGGAGAGTTTTATCCTCTATTACGGAGGTTTTGATGAAGGCAGTCTCGTCCAGGAAGGTCGTAATGATTTCCCCATATCTATTGCTGTTGGTTCCCAGATGCTTCATGCGGTGGGAATCGGCATGGCCATGAAATACAGAAAACATCCTCAGGTTGCCATGACCTTTTTTGGCGATGGTGCAACCTCTGAGGGCGATTTTCACGAAGCACTCAATTTTGCAGGTGTTTTTCAGGCCCCTGTCATTTTTATCTGTCAAAATAATCAATGGGCCATCTCCATTCCACGGGCAAAACAAACCAATGCCTTAACTCTGGCCCAAAAAGCGTTGGCCCACGGTATGCCAGGTATCCAGGTGGATGGGAACGACATTCTGGCAGTGTACACGGCTGCAAAAGAAGCGGTGGATAGAGCCAGATCAGGTGGTGGTCCAACCCTTATCGAATGCTACACATACCGTCTGAGTCTGCATACCACTGCTGATGATCCTACAAAATATAGGAATGAAGAAGAGGTTAAAAAATGGGAGGCAAAAGATCCTATCAGTCGTTTTCAAGTGTACCTGAGCAACAAAAGTCTGTTGACAGATGAGGGGATTGCTGCTCTGGAAGAGGAAATAGCGACAGAAATCCAGACAGTTGTTGATCTTGCAGAAAAGCAGATGAAAAATCCTGATCCAGTTGAAATGTTTGATCATATTTTTGCGGAGATGCCACCAAGCCTCAAACTTCAAAAAGATGAAGTTATCCGTAATTTGTCCCTTGCAAAAAAGGAGGCAAACAATGGCTAAAATGACAATGGTCCAGGCGCTGAACCTGGCTATGCAGCAGGAAATGGAAAAAGATGACCGCGTCATAATAATGGGAGAGGACGTAGCTGTTGATGGCGGTGTGTTCAGGGTTACCGATAAATTGATCACTCAGTTTGGTGAAGAACGGGTCATTGACACCCCGCTTGCTGAATCTGGTATTATCGGCACAGCCATTGGTATGGCTGCCTATGGTCTTCACCCCATCCTTGAAATACAGTTCTCTGGTTTTTCCTATTATATTTTCCATCAACTCGAAGCACATGCCTCAAGGCTTCGTCATAGGTCACGTGGTCGCTTTCATGTTCCATTGGTTGTGAGAGCTCCATATGGTGGTGGTGTCAGGGCTCTTGAGCATCATTCGGAAAGCAGAGAGATATATTATGCACATACACCTGGGGTAAAGATGGTTATTCCATCTGGACCGCGAAATGCTCGTGCTCTCTTAATCAGTGCCATCCGTGATCCAGATCCAGTGGTTTTCTTTGAACCCAAGGCACTCTACAGGGCATTTCGTGAAGAAGTACCAGAAGAGGAAGAGGTTATGGAAATTGGCGTCCCTCAAAAAGTGCGTGAGGGCTCAGATGTCACCATTATTTCTTATGGTGCGATGATGCCGGTAACCCTGGAAGCTGTTGAGGAACTCCAAGAGAGTGACCAGGTTGATGCTGAAGTTTTTGATTTGCTCACTATTTCACCATTTGATGATACCGCAATTGCTGAATCTGTACAAAAAACTGGACGGGCAGTCATTGTCCATGAAGCACCCAGGAGTTTTGGGCCTGCTGCTGAAATTATTGCCCGTTTGATAGAAAAATCATTTTATTACCTGGAAGCACCCATAGAACGGGTAACTGGCTATGATATTGTTTATCCGCTTTTTGCACGGGAAAATGCTTATATGCCTGATGTGGAAAGAGTGAAACAGGCTGTGCGAAAAACGCTGGCAGTGTAAATGACACGTGTTGAAAGATAAGAGGAGAATAGTTTATGACACAAGAATTTAAACTGCCAGATCTTGGTGAAGGAATCCATGAAGGAGAAATTCTGGAGGTCCAGGTTGCAATCGGAGACGCAGTTAAAGAAGGGGATATTATTTTTGTTGTTGAAACAGACAAAGCAGCGGTTGAAATCCCATCTCCTTATACAGGCCAGGTCACAGCTATAAACATAAAGCCAGATCAAATTGTCCATGTCGGTGAGGTCATGGTGGTCTTTGACGGTGAAAGTGGGCAGGAAACATCAACTGAACCAGAGCTTGTTCCAGAGAAACCAGTCAAAGAAACAGCCAAAGAATTAGACAGGCAGGAAGCACAAATTCAGTCTGTAAAAGGAACAGTGCCTGCATCACCTGCAACCAGAAAACTTGCCAGAGAACTGGGAGTTGATCTGAAACTTGTGAAAGGAAGTGGAGCAAGTGGCCTTGTGACTGCTGAAGATGTACGTACCTTTGCTGATGGACAGAAAGTAACGTCTGTTGACCCTGAGGAAAAAGCGAAGTCCATTGAAGCTGTGCCTGCACCAAGTGTAAATATTGCCTCAGGAGAAGTTTCCACTGCGTCTCTTGAATCAACTAAATATGGAGAAGTTGAAAGAGTTCCTTTGCGTTCAATAAGGCGTGCCATTGCCAAAAAAATGGCTCTTTCCTGGGCCCAGATTCCTCACGTGGCCCATCACGATAGAGCTGATATAACTGAACTGGAATCTTTTCGTTTAAAATATAAAGAAGAGGCTCTTAAACTTGGCGGTAAGCTTACCTTTACTATTTTTGCCCTTAAAGCAGCTGTTATTGCTCTTAAGAAAATGCCTTTCTTTAATGGCTCCATTGACATGGAAAAAGAGGAAATACTCTTAAAAAATTACCATCATATCGGTGTGGCAACAGATACAGAAAAAGGGCTGCTCGTACCCGTTATTCGCGATGTGGACAAAAAATCAATGCTGGATCTTGCAAGCGAACTGCCTGAACTCACTGTTAAAGCTCGGGCAGGAAAACTTGATATTGAAGAGCTCAGTGGAGGATCTTTTACCATTACTAATATCGGTTCCATTGGGGGTATTGGCTTCCAACCCATCATTAATTATCCAGAAGTTGCAATACTTGGTTTGGGTCGTTCAGAGCTCATGCCCGTTGTGAGAGAAGACGAAGCAGGAAATCCCGAAATCGTGCCACGTTTAATATTACCACTGGTCGTTGCCTTTGATCACCGTGTAGTAGATGGAGGGGAAGCAGCACGTTTTATGAATGAAATTAAAGAGTCCCTTGAAAATCCAGCAAAAATAATGCTGGCCTAGTCTTTGGTAAAAGAGTGAAGCATTCATTGAAAACCACTAGAATTCAGTTCCTGTCAGAGGATAGAAAGTAGACTTAAAATTTCTCACGTTTTTTCAGGGAGAATCATTTTGTTTCCCGATTTAAAACGGAAAAATTTTATCAGCTCTCGCTTTTCTAAATTCAAACTGAGCTTTAGTGGCAATTGCTAATCTGTAAATCTTTACAAGACAATTGACCTCACAAGAGGGGAAAATATGGTTGTTGGTGAAATTACCCAGAAAACAGATCTGCTCGTAATTGGTGCTGGCCCAGGTGGATATTCTGCCGCCTTTAGAGCAGCCGATCTTGGGCTTGATGTGACAATTGTAGACAAGCGTGATGGTCTTGGCGGAGTTTGTCTTAATGAAGGTTGTATTCCTTCCAAGACTCTTCTACATGCTGCTGAACTCATACATGATGCCGAACATGCTGAGTATATGGGGCTTACGTTTGCTAAACCAAAACTGGATTTACAGATACTCAATACCTGGAAAAATTCTATTATCACCAAACTCACCAAAGGGCTCGATGGTTTATCTGACAAACGGGGAATTCAGTATTTAAGCGGAACAGTATTTTTCGAAGATGCCAAAACTGCACGGCTCATGGGAGCTGACGTAGCCAGAATTAAATTCCGTCACGCAATTATTGCAACTGGTTCAAGCGTACAGCCGCTTCCAGCAGACTTGCAAAATAGCAGTGCCAAAATCATGGATTCAAGTGCTGCTCTAGCTCTAAAAGATATCCCTTCTTCTCTACTTGTAATTGGTGGTGGCTATATAGCACTTGAATTAAGCCAGGTATATGGTGCTCTTGGCTCCAACGTTTCCATGCTTGTTCGAAGTGAACTTTTGCGTGGTCTTGATCGTGATCTTGTGAAGCCCCTTGCAAAACAAATGGAATCTCTCTGTGAGGAGATATATTACAAAACAACCATACAATCACTTGAAGTGATTGGAGAGAGTGTAAAAGCCGTTTTGCAAAATGAATCTGGCGAAAAGGTGAGCAAGGATTTTGACAGAGTACTTTTTGCCCTTGGCAGGATTCCAAATTCAACGGATCTGGGTCTTGATAAGACCAAGATTTTTTTGGATGACAAGGGATTTATTCAGGTCAATGAAAAATTACAGACTGCTGAACCAAATATTCATGCTATCGGGGACGTTGTAAATGGACCCATGCTTGCCCATAAAGCCATGCATCAGGGCAAGGTGGCAGCAGAGGTAATTGCTGGAAAACCTGAGGCCTATGATGTCAGAGCTGTGCCAGCAGTGGTCTACACGAATCCCCAGATTGCCTGGGCAGGTTTGACCGAGGAAGAAGCCAGAGAGCAGGGCATAGAGATACAAGTAACCAGGTTTCCCTGGAGAGCTTCTGGTCGGGCTCTAACCATGGGTGCAGAGGAGGGCTTGACCAAACTTATCATGGAAGCTGAGTCTGGCCGTCTCCTAGGTGCAGCGGCAGTTGGCCGTGGTGCAGAAGGTTTGATAGCTGAATGCGTTGTTGCTATCGAAATGGGTGCACTTGCCCAGGACATTGCCCTGAGCATTCATCCCCATCCAACTCTTTCTGAAACAGTGGCAGAAGCTGCTGAAATTTTTCTCGGTAGTTCCACGCACTTTATTGTGTAGCCCGTATAAATAAGTAGCAATGGAATACAGGGAAAATATTTGTCATGTCTTTTTGAAAGGACAGATGAACTATACGGATGCACTCTCCTGCCAAAACCAGCTGTCAGCATTGCGCAAAGATAATAAAATCCCAAACACACTCCTGCTCCTGGAACATCCCCCCACCTATACACTTGGCCGTAAAAGCAATAAAGCCCATTTTCAAGTTCCCAAAGAGTGGATCCAAAGCAAAAAGGTAGCTGTGCACCAGGTTGATCGGGGAGGTGAAATTACCTACCACGGCCCAGGGCAGTTGATTGGATATCCCATATTACACCTGGGCCAGGAAAAAAAACAAATAGTCCTTTATGTCCGTAAATTAGAAGACATGCTTATTCATTGCCTTCAGCTCCTTGGTGTGGAATCAGATAGATTTAGCCAGCAAGACAGAAATGGTCGGCCAACTGGAGTCTGGCTGCGGGAGGGAAAAGTTGCTTCCATTGGCATAAAGGTAGACAAAGACATGATAAGTAGCCACGGTTTTGCTCTTAATGTCTGCACTGATTTGAATTATTTTAAAAAAATAATTCCCTGCGGTATCCTGAATAAAGACATGGTATCGTTGCAAAGTATAGGCTACACAAATGTTTCTCTCCAGGATGCCAGTGAGGCAATTATGCAATCATTTGAAAAAATATTTGGCTTTGAGCTCATCAAATGCGACCTTTAAAAAAGCCAGATTGGCTCAGGGTCAGATTGCCGCAAGGGAAGGCAAGTGAAAAGATAGAGAGCCTTATTGCTGAACATAAACTCCATACGGTCTGCAAAGAGGCACAATGTCCTAACAGGGGGGAATGCTGGGGTGATGGCACAGCCACCTTCCTCATCCTTGGTGATACCTGCACACGCAACTGTCGTTTTTGTAATGTGAAGACTGGTAGACCAGGTGGTGTGGATCAATCTGAAGCAGGGCGCATAGCATCAGCGACGGTTGCCATACAGCTCAATCATCTGGTTGTAACTTCGGTAACGCGCGATGATCTATCTGATGGTGGTGCCTCACTGTTTTCTGAGACGGTAAGACAAGTCAAGCAATTGATGCCTGCCTGTTCAGTTGAAGTGTTAATTCCAGATTTCAAGGGGAACGTTGGAGCTGTACACAGTGTGTGCAAGGCGCAACCTGATATCATTGCCCATACATCCTTGATGCTCGGTATGGGTGAGACAAGGGATGAAGTGCGAATGGTCATGGATGATTTACGCAGGGTAGGATGCGACATCCTCGTTATGGGGCAATATCTCTGTCCAAGTAAACAACACTGGCCTGTTGTTAAATACCTCGATTTCGCCGAGTTCGATACGTTAAAGGAGGAAGCACTCAGCTTAGGTTTTTCCCAGGTTGTTTCAGGGCCGCTGGTAAGAAGTTCATACAGGGCTGGAACTATCCTGAGGACGATGAATAAATAGGAAGTATTGAGATTCGTAATTAATGGTACAATAAAGAGTAATGGGATCCTCTATCTAGTGAAGTGAAATACAAATTTCCCTCCTCGATTATTTTTGTTACCCTGAAGTATCATTACATTTATTTTTAATATCAGGAAGTTCAGACCTTTATTTTAGAGAGACAGAGGTGTATTTATGGATGAAATATTTACAAGTGGTGATGATCTTGGACCTCTTAAAATAATCCATGTCCAGGAACCTTCAATTGGTCTGAAGGCGACTCTGGTTGTGGATAATGTTGCCATAGGACCATCCATTGGTGGTGTCAGAATGGCGCCAGATGTCAGTACTTCAGAATGTGCCAGGCTTGCCAGGGCAATGACCCTGAAAAATGCTGCTGCCGGTATTGCCCATGGAGGAGGAAAATCTATAATTTATGGCAATCCTAAAATGGATATAACCCAGAAGGAAAAACTGATAAGAGGGATGGCCTGTGCACTTCGGGAAGTAGATCAGTATATTTTTGGACCAGACATGGGAACAGATGAACGCTGCATGGCCTGGGTCCATGATGAAATTGGCAGGTGTGTTGGCCTGCCAAGAGAAATAGGTGGTATCCCCCTTGACGAAATTGGTGCTACTGGCTGGGGATTAACACATAGCGCGGTGGTTGCTGCAAAGTATATTGACCTTGAATTAAGTGGTGCAACGCTCGTGGTCCAGGGATTTGGCTCTGTTGGCAAAAATGCAGCCAGGTTTTTGGGAGAAAAAGGTGTGATCCTGATCGGCGCATCTGACAGCAGCGGCACACTATATGATTCAGATGGAATTGATGTCGAGCAACTCATCGAGTTAAAGGAAAATGGCAAGAACGTCATAGAGTATCCAAAAGGTGAAAAGCTCTCTGGTGACCAGATTATTGATTTGGAATGTGACATTTGGGTCCCTGCTGCCAGACCCGATGTAATTACTGAAGAAAACATGCACAGGCTCAAAACAAAGCTTGTGGTAGAGGGAGCCAATATCCCCCTTACCTCTGGCGCCGAAGAATATCTGTATCGCAATGGCACACTCTGTATTCCTGATTTTATTGCCAATGCTGGGGGCGTTATCTGTGGAGCCATGGAGTTTAAGGGTGCGACCCAGAGAAAAGCCCTGGAAATAATTGAAGAACGATTGCTGGCAAATACAGAGAGAATGCTTGTGCTTGCCAAGAAGGAACAGATTGATCCAAGGAAAGCTGCAGTCATGATAGCCATGGAGCGTTTGCATAAGGCTATGGAACTAAAACGCTGGTCACTCTTTTAAATCGCTGACGACTTTTGTCTTCTAAAAGAGGATTCAGGATTCATAAAAAAAGGTCTGATCAATCTGAAAATCCTTTTTCCGGGCATAGAAGCGGCTATGACTTTTATTGAGGGTGAATGATAAAAAAGAGGGCAGAGAGTTATTATAAACGCCTAGGTACTGAACCACTGCTAGAATCGACAATACCTGAGCGGTTTCAAATGATTACTGCCCAGTATGCAGATTGTGAGGCTGTTGTTTCTGTGCACCAAGGGCGTCGATTGACCTATGCAGACATGCAAGATGCGGTAAGGATAGTCAGTCGTGGACTTTTAGGGCTTGGGTTTTGCACAGGTGATCGTATAGGGATATGGTCAACCAATAACCTAGAATGGCTCCTGCTACAAATGGCTACAGCTGAGATTGGTGTTATTTTAGTTAACATCAACCCAGCGTATCGTTTGCGGGAACTTGCCTACGCCCTTCAACGCTCAGAAGTTCATGGTCTTTTTGTTATTCCTTCATTTCATACAAGTGACTATGTTTCCATGCTCGTTAAGCTCATTCCAGCGCTAAAAGAGCAAGGTGCTGCTATCAGTAATGCTGATTTCCCAGTCCTTCGTAAAATCATTCTCTATTACCCTGAGAATCCAGAAAAAACTAGCAAGCCCCACCCTGGCTTTCTCCTGTGGCAGGATCTCATCAGGAGTGCTGAAAGAATTTCTGAGCAAAATCTTGCTGACCAGACCAAAAAACTGGATCCCTATGAAGCCATCAATATTCAGTACACCTCTGGGACTACAGGATTTCCCAAAGCAGTTGTCCTCAGCCATCATAATATTTTAAATAATGCCTATTTTACAGCCCAGGCAATGAATTTTGGTGAAGGTGACAGGCTCTGTGTATCTGTACCTTTTTACCATTGCTTTGGTATGGTACTGGCCAATCTGCTCTGTCTTGCTACAGGTGGCTGTCTGGTAATTCCTTGTGAATATTTTGATGCAGGCCAGGTGCTTGAAGCCATTCATACAGAGCATTGTACAGCTGTCCACGGTGTTCCGACTATGTTTATTGCCGAACTTGAACATTCAGATTTTAATACGTTTGATCTTTCTTCCCTTCGTACTGGAATAATGGCAGGAGCACCCTGTCCACCTAGCCTTATGAGCGATGTAATGGAAAAAATGCATTGCCATGAGATACTTATTGGGTACGGTCAGACTGAGGCTTCTCCTATCACTCATTTGACAGCAATTGATGACAGTTTTGAGCGACGAACTGAAACAGTGGGCAGGAACTTGCCACATCAGGAAGTAAGGATATGTGATCCACTTGACGGGACATCTACCGTAGCGTTTGGCAATGTTGGGGAAATATGCTTTCGCGGCTATCATATCATGAAAGGGTATTATGGTGATGAAGAGGCAACACAAAAGGCTATTGACCAGGATGGTTGGCTTCATTCTGGTGATTTAGGCATCATGGATGAAGATGGTTATGTCCAAGTAACTGGCCGTCTCAAAGAAATGATAATAAGGGGAGGTGAAAATATATACCCCAGAGAAATAGAAGATTTTCTTTTCACACACCCGAAAGTTGCTACTGCAGCAGTGTTTGGCATTCCAGACAAATTTTATGGAGAAGAAGTGGTGGCCTGGATTCAGCTCCATAGTGGAGAAGTATGCAGTGAAGATCAGATTAAAAGCTACTGCAAGGATGCCATTGCCCACTTTAAAATTCCAAAGCATATAATGTTTGTGGAAAAGTTTCCCATGACTGTCACAGGAAAAATCCAGAAATTTCGAATGCGTGAAATAACAGTGAAAGGCTTGCAAGAAAGACAGGGGTAAAAATACGAAATATTTTCTTGTTACTTTTCGTATGTTATTCTCTCACGTTATATGTATAATCTCTATAAGCAACAAGCTCTGAAACATAAAACAAAGCCAAAAAACCATTTATGAGCATAGAATACGAACTGTTGAAACAGCACAGCGCAAGTTATAGAGTTATTGGTCCTGAGAAATGGGCGAAGCTTCTAGAAAATTTTACAGGTAATGGTGAATCAGAAGAATTTCCTGCTTTTTTAGCAGGCAGGTTACAAGAATATGAACTAGAGCCGTATGTCGCAGAGCTGGCCCAATTGGAATATGCCTGTGCACGGGTGCGATATGGCGACTCATTATTACCAAAGACCGTAGACGAAATTACCATAAACCCGACCCTTGAATTATTGCAGCTGCAATGGACAAATCTGGTACCGCTCCTCTTTCCTGAAGATTACCCAAATGTAGAGCCTGAAGAAGGAGAAGAACTGGTTTTAATATGGAAAGATCCTGCAACTAAGGGGATCAGGGTCCGAAAAGCATTGCAGGATGAACTGTTAGCCTTAAAAACCACTTTGGAAAATCTGGATCGAAAGAAAGTGGCCGCTGCTGGAAACACAAGTATTGGGGAAATTGATTGGGCATTTGAAAAAGCATTTCGTAGAGGCATACTCCTTTCCCCTGAATCAAAAATTAAAAGGAACCTGGAAACGTTTCCTGCCCTTAAAAATATGGGGGATAGATTTTCATCAGCTCAGGTGTTTACCTTGCAGTGGCACATAACCCAGTTGTGTGACCTCCATTGCAAACATTGCTATGATCGCTCGAAAAGGTCTCCACTCAAACTTCAACAAGGACTTGCTATTCTCGATCAGCTCAGGGAATTTGCCCTTTCCCGAAATGTGGACGCGCAGGTTTCCTTCACTGGAGGCAATCCGCTGCTCTA
>CAMYOP010000114.1 GCA_947260045.1 uncultured Desulfobulbaceae bacterium | reverse complement strand
ATATGTAGCGGGATCAGCCCAGCCTATAACCTCTAGTTTTTTTGAATGAAGTTCAACAGCCTGTCCTTTTGCCGGAGAATCAACCAGTTCTCCAGACACGCGAACGGCACAACCAGCCCCTAATTTCTTAATTTCAGAAGAAAAATTATCAAGGCTGGCATCTGCAACCACTTGGAGTGATGCCAGACAGGAACCATCTGTTAACTCAATGAATGCTAGAGCTCCTGAATCTCTTCTCGTCCTTACCCAGCCAGACACCTCCAGAAAAGATCCAACGAAAGGCCGGTCAAGTATATTTTTAATTTGCAATGTTTTCATCTCACCCAATCATTAGATATACATATCATTTCCCCTTCACCTGAAAGGGTGCCTGTTTCCAAACCTTTTTTCTTACTTATGTGGCGTGCCACCACAGGGCATTTCACTGTGAGGAGAAAATAGATCGACCGTTCCTCCTCGGACAAGGTCTCAAAATTCCCCTGACCTTTACTCAAAACAAAATCTGCGCTAGTAAAATAATCCTGAAACTCTTTGCTGCATGACTTCAACGGTGTTCCAGGGCATACTGTACCGTTATCAACGACCTCACAAACTAAATCCACCCCGCAATAGTGAGCATCCTCCAAGGTGGCATCATTTATAATAACTTGTCCCCGCACAGCCATGGTAACTGAGCAGCCAAGCTGAACAAGCTGGCGAATCATCAATTTATCAAATACAATTTCTCCGCAATTATCGGCAAGGTATAACACTTCAGGTTTGCGATCAAATTCACTCAGCGCTTGCCGGAGTTGCTTTGCTTCATTGAGAGCAAATTCGACCTCCTGACAATTTTTCAGAACCGCATCAGCATCAAAACTGTTCTGCACACCATAATCAATAATATTACCAGCAACGGCAAATCGCACTGCTGTAAAAAATGGGTCTGGAGATGATTCAATGATAACCTGAATTGTACCCTCAAGGTGTAATCCAAAATCATTGCTGTTTTTTTTCAAAGAACTAAAAGGATCAGCGTTGCCAGTTATATCTGCAATCAAAGAATAGAGGAAAACAGCATTTTCCGGAGGAGAAAGAGAGAGATCAAGAGTGGCTAGCAACTCGCCTGCCTGACATACTGCCTGTTGCAAAACAGCAGAATCGTCGCTGCTCATTTTTGTGGTCGACAGAGCCTGGCGCATGAAACAGACGAGACAATCGACATCAGTCTTCATCCATTATTTCCCCTGGAGTCACATGATGGGTCCACATTCTGCATTAGAGAGCATTATGGTCTTGTTTGAGCAGATAATCCTGCCGAACATGGGAAAGAGCAGAAAAAATTCTCGATTTTGCCCCAGGAAACTTCTGATACAAGTCATTTTCAAGAAAATCACGTATATCACCCCGCTTAGTAATTTCAGATGCAGGGCACGGGGTACGCACAGGCTGGAGCTTGAGTTTTTCACCTAGTTGGATAATGTCTTTTTTTTCAAGATA
This sequence comes from uncultured Desulfobulbaceae bacterium, assembly GCA_947260045.1. Classification (GTDB taxonomy): domain Bacteria; phylum Desulfobacterota; class Desulfobulbia; order Desulfobulbales; family Desulfobulbaceae; genus CAMYOP01. Next base: position 6,840 of record CAMYOP010000114.1, on the reverse strand, counting down.
GGCAAGTGGACGAATAAGTGCAAGGCGCCCTTCAAAAAGGTCCTGACGGGGAAGCATGGTACTTATATTGCCAGCAAAACAAATATTTAAGAAAAATGTTTCTATGAGATCATCACGATGATGGCCCAAAGCAATTTTAGTATAGTTCTCCTGACGAGCGTAATCAAAAAGTTGTTTTCTACGACTTCTTGAACAGGTAAAACAAACATCTTTTTGGGGATCATCATCTAGATCGATAGTTTGTGAAGGCTGCCATGCTGCAGGGATGATAACGGATTGCATATCCTGGCTATCCAAAATATTCCTCACTTCAAGCGCTGCAGGTCCTGACTGATTGTCACTGTGGCCCATATCAATATGGACACACGTTAAATCAAAATGAATGGGGGCTTTTTGCCTCCACATATGAAGTAACCATGCCAGGATCAGAGAATCGATACCACCAGAAACAGCTATAAGAACTCGATCTCCATCTTGCAACATATCATAGCTATGCATTGCTTTGCCGACAAATCTATTCATCTTTTTTGTCAGCATAATAAAAATACCTATAATTCGACGACCTGCAAAACAGATACTGCTAAACGATCAAGCAGCGCGTGCTTACTTTCCACCAAAAGAAGAACAGTCACTAAAACGTGCCTGCAGCCCTTCACGCATGAGGTCTTCAGCCGACACCCAGGTAAACCCTCTCGCCCGAGCTTTTTTAAATGCATAAAGATTTTCCATGACAGACTGCTGGGTTTCATCAAATTTACCTCGACACAAGACAGTTCCCTTCTCGATTTCAACGAGACGATAATCAAATGAAACCGAAGCTGGTGATTCTGCCGAGAACTTACTCCCATCACGGTCTTTATACCTGTTAACCGTTGTCTGCAGAACAACATTACAAGACATTTCCTTACCAACACGACGAAAATATTCAAGGGAATTACCAGGAACAGGTTTTTCACCAACTAATATTTTATCATCCAAGGCAAAACGAACAGCTTTATTGCCCTTTAACTCCTCGCGTAAAAGTTTATTCATCACTTTAACGCCCAGGGCAAGATTCTTAGCATCTTCATATGAGAGCGTCCCATCGTAGTCAACAACGGATTCAGCTTGAATAACTCCAATACAAAGTGCACCGACATTGCTTCCTGAAGGAGATTGCATTTTACCGACTTCCTTTTTCGTGCAGCCAAAAAGAAGTACAGGTACGCATACAACTACAACACACACTGCTCGAAAAAATCCAGTCACCCCAAACCTCCACATCAAGATATTAACATTGAAAATCATTAACAATATTTAGCAGTGCAAGATATTTATCGCACTTATGGACCAGCTCCAATTCTACAGCATACCTTTTGAGGAAAGCTGTTTCTCGATCTTCTGGTGTGGTGCAACAGCACGACCAAGAGAACGAGCAAGTCCTTTAAAAGCAGCCTCAAGTATATGGTGACTATTTTCTCCATGAAGAATATCGACATGAAGCGTCATTCCACCATGTAAAACTAATGCACGGAGAAATTCCTTGGCAAGCGAGGTGTCAAAGTTTCCAACTTTCTGGTCAGGTACAGTAACTTTGTAATGTAAATAGGGCCTGTTGGATATATCAACACAAACACGGGCGAGCGTCTCATCCATCGGGACATAACTATGTCCATAGCGACAGATACCAGACATGTCGCCCAGAGCTCCTTTAAAAGCCTGGCCGAGACATATCCCTAAATCTTCAACAGTGTGATGATCGTCGACTTCTATATCGCCTACGGCCCTAATACTCAGGTCAAAAAAACCGTGGACTGTAAACAGCGTTAGCATATGATCAAGAAATCCAACACCAGTATCAATTTCAGCGTTTCCACTCCCATCGATAGCAAGGCTAAGCTGAATATCTGTCTCTTTTGTTGTACGCTGGATTTCAAATTTACGCGCAGATTTTTGCCCCATAGCTAATAACTCCAACAGTCACTTACTTCTCTCTTTCAGTGGCCTTTTTGCTGGACTCCTTTTTCTTCTTTAATTTATACTGGTCTATTAGTAACCAGTCGATTACCATAATACTATTCCGCTTCTGAAATTCTGGCAACAGTTCTTGACCATGGACAGCGAGTTTTCCTGGAAAGCAGTTTTATATTTCTATTTTAAAATTTTTTATTGACAACAGGCCAAAAATCCTGGTATACAATTTGGCTGTTTACGGAAACACAAAGCGGGAATAACTCAGTGGTAGAGTGCAACCTTGCCAAGGTTGAAGTCGCGAGTTCGAATCTCGTTTCCCGCTCCACGAATATTTAAGGTTCGGACACAGTTCGAACCTTTTTTTGTTAACATCTAGAGGCACAATTAATGAAAACCTATTACACACCGGTTAAAGACATCGATCGCAAGTGGTATGTGGTAGATGCTGACGGCAAGGTCCTTGGTCGCATTGCTTCGGAAATCGCACGTCTCCTACGTGGCAAGCATAAACCCACATTCTGCAACTTCCAGGACAATGGTGATTTCATCGTTGTGATCAATGCTGACAAAATCCACCTGACCGGTAAGAAATGGGATGATAAAAAATATTATCGTCACACCGGCTATATGGGTGGTATAAAAGAACAGACAGCAAAAGAAGTTCTCACAAAAAAACCAGAAGAACTTATTAAGCTTGCTGTCAAAGGCATGCTGCCAAAAAACAAGCTGGGTCGCAAACAGTTCAAAAAACTTAAAGTTTATGCTGGCGATGCCCACCCTCACAAAGCCCAACTACCAGAAAATCTGGACATCTGAAACGGAGCATAACTCTCATGGCGCAAGAACAATTTTACGCTACCGGAAAAAGAAAAACTGCTGTTGCCAGGGTTTGGATCACACCAGGCAATGGAGAAGTCTCAGTTAACAAATTATCACTTGATGACTATTTCGGTGGTATCTTTTTCGAGTCTAAAGTAGACAAACCATTTGCTATCACTGATAGAGTAGCAAAATTCAATGTTAAAGCTACCGTGAAAGGTGGTGGAAAATCTGCTCAAGTAGATGCATTGGTACATGGCATATCGAAAGCTCTCCAGGTAATGGATCCTGAATTACGTTTAGAACTTAAAAAAGCTGGTTTACTTACCCGTGACTCCCGTGCAAAAGAAAGAAAGAAGTACGGTCAACGTGGAGCCAGGGCTCGCTTCCAGTTCTCCAAACGTTAAGGTCTACCTGGCGGTTTACTGCCAACAACTGGTATACTTTTCATATACATAAAAAGGGAATAACGACACGCTTCGTTATTCCCTTTTTTCGTTTATATATTTTGAATTACAAGGGGTTATGTAATGTTACGTGTAGGAATTGTAGGCGCATCCGGATATACAGGCGTTGAACTGGCAAGAATTTTAGCTACCCATCCAGCAGCTGACCTGACTGTTGCCACATCAAGACAATATGCAGGTCAGCAGCTTGCAACTGTGTTCCCGAACCTCCGAGAGCGAGTCACGATCACCTGTGAAAATCTAAAACCAGAAGAACTTGTAGAGAAAGCGGACTTCTTTTTCACAGCCGTACCCCACAAAACTGCCATGGACATTGTTCCTGCCTTATTAGAAGCTGGCAAGAAAGTTGTCGACCTGAGCGCGGACTACAGAATTAAAGAAGTAGCAACATACGAAGAGTGGTACCAACAACATACTAGCCCTCAGTTTATCCAGGAAGCTGTTTATGGTCTTCCAGAAATTTATCGAGACCAAATTCAAAAATCACGACTCGTTGCAAATCCAGGTTGTTACCCAACATCCACCATTCTTGCCCTTGCCCCACTTTTGCGCGAAAAGTTGATTGACCCCGCAACCATTGTCATTGACTCCAAATCTGGCACGTCCGGAGCTGGCAGAGCAGCAGCTGTAGGGACTCTTTTCTGCGAGGTAAGCGATGGTTTCAGACCTTACAAGGTTGGAGGGAGCCATCGGCATATTCCAGAGATTGAACAAGAACTTAGCCTGCTCAATACCAGTGATGTAACCGTTTCCTTTACCCCTCACCTGCTTCCAGTTTCAAGAGGTATCCTCTCTACCATTTATGCAAGTCTCAATGAAACTATTAGTGAAGATGACCTGCTCAGTCTCTATACAAAATCCTATGAGGATGAATTTTTCGTCCGAATCTGTCCCAAGAATTCTTTTCCAGCTACCCAGTATGTCCGCGGCAGTAATTTTTGCGATATCGGACTCAAGGTAGACAAGCGGACCGGACGGGTAATTTTGGTGTCAGCCATTGATAATATAGTCAAAGGTGCTGCTGGCCAAGCAGTTCAGAACATGAACCTGATGAACGGATTTGGCGAAAACACAGGCCTCTTGGGCGCTCCTTTCTTTCCATGACAAATTACAACATCAGGCTGCTTATCAGTTTTGATGGAACTCGATACAGCGGATGGCAACGCCAGAAAAATGCCCCCACCATTCAGGGAACCATTGAAAATGCGATAACAACCATAACAGGTGAAAATAATACACTCCACGGAGCAGGTCGTACAGATGCTGGGGTCCATGCACTTGGAATGGTTGCTCACTTTATAACAAAGAAACAATATCCACCTGATATTTTTTTCAAAGGACTCAACTCCATTCTGCCTCCAGACATTAGAATTTTGGAGACTCATATTGAAAAAGAGGACTTTCACAGCAGATACAATGCTTCCGGCAAAACATACCAATACGATTTTTACACAGGACCTGTTCATTCTCCCATACAGCAACTTTACTCGACTCACTACCCTGGCAAACTCAACTTCCAGGAAATCCATAAATGCCTTAAGTTCTTGATAGGTACCCATGATTTTTCCAGTTTTGAAGGAAGTGGGTCTCGGGATAAATCACTCAATACCGGTCGAGGTGGTGTCAGGACCCTTTATAAGGCAAGCTGCCAAGAGGATGCATTCTCCCCTCATGCTTACTCCTTCACCTTTACAGGAGATGGCTTCCTGCGCCACATGGTTCGCAACCTCGTTGGCACCTTGTTCGAAGTTGGCAGAAACAAATACAAATGTACTGATTTTATCAAGATAATGAGCCAAAAAGATAGACAGTCGGCAGGACCAACAGCACCTCCGCAAGGCCTCTTCCTTATCAGAGTCCATTACGAGAAGAATTCACAGCGTACAAAAGAATCGTGATACCATATGCTTGACAGTCACAGGGGTTCTATGCTATTAAAAACATAGGATATACTCTATATTAATTAGATACATTTCTCATACTACCTGATAATCAACCCTGTGCCATATATTTTTAAAACATATTATCCTGGCCGTACTATTCTTTTCCTTTTAGGCGAAGCCTTATTAATCTTTCTAACCTTTGGAATGGTTTATATACTATTCACTGGCTGGGAGGCCTACTCTGCCGATCTCACCCTTAATTTTGGCAGAGCACTTGCAGTCACCTGTGTTTTTCAACTCTCTCTTTACTTCTTCGATCTTTATGATTTAAGCAAGCCAGCAACTCCACCAGAAATTTTCACTCGCATAGTCCAGGCATTTGGTGCAGGATGTATAATACTTGCTGGATTTTATTATCTCTACCCGCCTCTTATCATCTCAACCCTTATATTCTGGACAAGTTATATTATCATTTGCCTTGTACTTCTTGGTTGGCGCTCTCTTTATAACCTCATCCTACAAAGACGCATTTTTACTCAAGCCATTCTTCTCATAGGAACAGGCATGCTCGCCCATGAGATTACCAGAGAGATTGTAGAAAAACATGACTCTGGATATAAAATAGCCGCTTTTGTTGGTCAAACCCCTCCCAAACTGAATCCTCACAATTCACCATTTATTAAAAATCCAAAATCCCTTTTAGAATTATTACAGCAAGTGCGTGCTGAAAGAATAGTTGTGGCACTTGATGATAGACGCGGAGCTATGCAGGTTGAAGAACTTCTGCAATGTAAATTAAAGGGAATTTCAATTGAAGACGGAATCTCTTTTTTTGAATCAATTACTGGAAAAATATCCGTTCATAATGTTAATCCTGCCTGGCTGATTTTTTCGGATGGTTTTCAAAAAAACAAGACCTTGCTTTTTGTGAAACGTTTTCTAGATATATTCTATTCAGTCATTGGCCTCCTGGTTTCCTTACCAATATCTATTTTTACAATGATTCTGATAAAGTTCGAATCACCAGGCCCTGTTTTTTATACCCAAAATCGAGTTGGGGAAAAAAGTGATCATTTTCGCATCCTGAAGTTTCGCTCTATGCATATCAATGCTGAAGAAAACGGGGCGGTTTGGGCTCGTAAAAATGACCAGCGAATTACAGGGGTAGGAAAAATCATCCGAAAATTAAGAATTGACGAGATCCCACAAATGTGGAATGTCCTGAAAGGAGATATGAGTTTTGTAGGCCCTCGACCAGAACGTCCAGTTTTTGTAGAGAAATTAACCCAAACACTTCCTTACTACTCCCTGCGACATTCTGTAAAACCTGGAATCACTGGTTGGGCTCAAGTATGCTATCCATATGGTGCCTCAGAAGAAGATGCTCTCCATAAGCTTGAGTATGACCTCTATTACATTAAAAATCTATCCATTGCCATTGACCTGCTGGTTATATTTCGTACAATCAAAACAGTGCTCTTCCAAAAAGGTTCTCGATAATATTTTTGACTTTATGTTATAAATCAAGTTGAAAATACCTATACCTTGTTACTGCTTACAAATTACGACAAGGTATAGAGTAATATTGGACAGTTTAAGATTAATCCGTTAAGCGTGTTTATTCACCATGACTGATAAGAAACCAGCATCCAATACTTGTGACGCATTAGCAACTGAAGAAGAAGCTATTTTTCAGCTTGCTGCTCAGGGTAAAAATG
>CAMYOP010000113.1 GCA_947260045.1 uncultured Desulfobulbaceae bacterium | reverse complement strand
ATTTAAGCGAAAATTATTCTGTCTCCCGAATTGAACGGAAAAATAAAATCGGTCCCCTTCCTCTCAAGCTTAAAGCTGAGGTTTGTGGGTAATCAGAATTTAATTTATACACATCAGGAAGCTGGTGAAACATCCAAGCGTATACTAAAAACTGTTCCTTCGCCTGGTGTGGAATTAACAGCTATTTCACCACCATGCGCTTCGATGATCCGATGACAGAGGTTCAGTCCCAGTCCCATACCTTCACCAATCCCCTTTGTTGAAAAAAACGGATCAAATATTTTATCAATGACCTCTTTGGGCATACCTGCCCCATTATCTTCAAAAATAATTTCCACCCTGTTATTGGTGGTATCGAGTTGTGTCAGTATCTTAATTCTACCATCTTTAACCGATCGTCCCTTTTCCTTGATAGCATCGCGTGCGTTAATAATCATATTCATAAAAACCTGGCCAAGTTCCTGAACAAGCCCACTGATCAGTGGCAAATCGAGCGCCAGCTCCAGTTCGAGTTCCGTTGAATATTTGATCTGATTATGAGTAAGGGTTACGGCATCATTTACAATTGTATTGATATCACATGGTGCAAATTCTTCCTCTGCATTTGCCATTCGTTTTGTAGAGTTGATAATATGATCAATTCGTTCAATTGATTGAATGTTGCGATCACCTATATCATCAATACATTGCAGGACAAGATCCATACGCAGCTCTTTGACTTTTCCTTGTAAAATTGCCCGTTTCTCTTCAAGTGTTGCGGGTTCTTCACCGAAAAACTCATCAAGATCCCGCAATAGCTCTCTGACATAATCCAGGTTCAACTTTAAACCTTCCATGGAAAAACCAATTGCCTGGGCCGGATTATTAATTTCATGGGCAATGCCCGCAACCATTGTCCCAAGAGACACCAGTTTTTCTTGCCGTATAACCTGCTTCTGGCTTTTCCACAGAGCCTTCTCCGCTTCTTTGCGCGCAGAATTATCACGAACCATAACGATGAAGACGCGCTTTGCCCCGAGCAGCATCTCGCTGACACTTACTTCAAGAGGAAAGGTGAAACCATCAGATCTTCTTCCAGTATGTTCCCGCGGCCTGCCATGGGCCAATGAATACGCCAGAGCATCTTCAACCCAATATTTCAAAAGATCAGGATCATCTTCAGTAACATTTAATTCCAGCAGTTCAATCATATTGGCACCGATAATTCCATATGGCGTATAGCCAAACATCTCAGATGCCGAAGTGTTCAGTGATTCTATGCGTCCCTGCTCATCTAAGGTAATTACACCATCCATCATATTTTCAATGACGAGCCTGGTTCTTGCTTCAGCTTGTTCGACTTCTCTGATAGAACGTGAAACACTGACAGAGCCATAAACGATTCCCGTAAGACCAAAAAGCCAGAGGATGGCATGCACTACCGAGTAGGTAAAAATATTTTTCTTAGAAATAGCCATGAGCGGCGTCAGTGGAATAGAAACAGATATTCCACCCCGAATATCGCCAATCTCATACCCTTGGGGAGCATGGCATTTCAAACAGCCCACTTCTGTTCCCATGGGCCTCATAAGGCGCAAATAGGGTTGACCGTTTATGGTGGCCACGGTATTGACCTCAATTGCCCCATCTTCAAAGGCAACCAAAGCTTCTGTTTCCCAAGGATCTGCGACATTACCAGGTCTGATGGGATCAAGGCTGGTTATATGGCCTAGGGTACCATGCTGCTTGGTTTGCATTTCATAGACCTGGCGAATCATATATTCAGGATTTATAAGGGTAAGAGACTGGCCTGAGGTACTTGTAATTTCATGTTCAGGCAGGTGAGACAGGTAAGGATTTGGCTTTGTTTTCTCAGTAATCGGTACAAAAACACCGTGATGGCCTACAGCCCAGCGGTAATAGAGATAGTCCTTTTCATAGACTGTTTTTGCTTCATTAAGAGCAATTTCAATGGTCTGTTTCTTTTGTTGGGAGATATTCCATATAAGAGAAAAGATAATAACACCTGTCCAGACGATACCCAGGACAAGACCATAGCGACCGATACCATCAAATTTGGCTTCTCTCAAATCACTTGATAATTGATGGAGTCGATGTTCAAAACCCATAATCAATGCAAGAATGACTATGGCCATTAAACCACCTTCAACAAAATGTTCCGGGGCAAAAAAATTAATGTCTGGATGTAAAAAGAGATCAGAGACAGCACTGAGGCTGAATGCTATCAGGACGAAGGCTAAATATAATAAAAATTTTTGGCTGTACATGATGAATTCCAGCTGATTATTTTTGCAAACAGATAGGAAACAAAGCTCTATCAGTTTGCACCAGATATTTTACAAATATTGTCTCTTTCAGCTTCACTTTCCTTAATCAGTTCTAAACATCGTAGGACTTATTGAATCAAACCATACACCTTCAACTTTCTTCTGAGAGTATCTTTGGAGATGCCGAGCTCACGGCAGGTTTTCATTTTTTTATTATCATTGCGACTTAATGATTCTATAATTGCCCTTTTTTCGACCTCAACCAGTGTAAGAGGTCCATGTAGACCATCTGTCTCTGATTCAGGTCCAAAATTTTCAGGAAGATGTTGTGGTTGAATAAGGCCTTCGTGACAGAGTATAAAAGCATACTCAATGATATTTTCCAGCTCCCGAATATTTCCAGGGTATTCATGGCGCATTAATACGGCAAGAGCTTCTTCAGATATCCCTTTTACATCTTTATTTCTCTGGGTGTTAAAGTGATCTATGAAATGCTCGACAAGCATCGGCAAATCTTCCATCCTTTCTCTTAAAGCTGGCAGTTCCACCTTGACGACATTTAAACGGTAATACAGATCCTCACGAAACTGATTGTCCTTTACCATCTCTTCAAGGTGCTTATTGGTTGCAGCTATAATCCTGACATCAGAATCAATCGGAGCATTGGAACCAAGAGGTTCATACATCTTTGTCTGTAATACTCGAAGTAATTTTACTTGCATTGCCTGCGAGATATCGCCGATTTCATCCAAAAACAGTGTACCTTTCTCTGCAGTGGCAAAACGCCCCTTGCGATCCTGCCTGGCATCTGTAAAGGCACCAGCTTTGTAACCAAAAAGTTCAGATTCAAGCAAGGTGTCTGGCAAGGCTCCACTGTTGACTGCAACAAAAGGCATTTCCTTTCTGGAACTCAGGGTGTGGATTGCCTTGGCAATGAGTTCCTTGCCTGTTCCACTTTCGCCCAGGACGAGAATGGTTGAATCAGACTTGGCAAATTGTGGCAAAACCGAAAGAATACGCTGCATTCTAGGGCTTCTGCTGAGGATTCCCGTCTGCTCCGATTCCTTAGATAATTGTTGCTTAAGAGTCTTTATTTCAGTGAGATCTCTAAAGGTTTCAACTCCACCAATAATATTCCCTTCACTATCAAAAAGAGCTGTAGAGCTGACGCTTACAGGTATGGATTCACCATCTTTGCCTGTAAAAAGGACATCACTGGCCGTGACTCTCTCTTTTGTTTCAAGAGCCTTTGCTATGGGACAGCCTAGATCACAGATTTTGGCAGTGAAAATATCTCTGCATTTTTTACCAAGCACCTCGTCACTTTTATAGCCTGTGATATGCTCAGCTGATTTGTTAAAAGAAGTAATGATGAAATCACGATTAACGGTGAAAACGCCATCAGCAACACTATCGAGTATATGTTGATTTTCTATCTGTTGCGTTATATCGCGGAAAGTCTGAACAGTACCAAGGACTCTGTTTTCTTCATCTGTAAAGGGCAGACTGCTAATTGAAACCGGTATGACCCTGCCATCCTTTACTTTCAAATAGTTTGACGTATCTATCAGTTCAAGTGGTGGCACTGAGGAAGATGGAGACTGGTCAACAATTACGGGTTCATTGAATGCAAGCAGATTTGCGCCATGTTCACCAAGGGCCTCTTCCTGTGAGTACCCTGTAATTTCAACAGCAGCCTTATTAAAGGAAGTGATGATACCCTTGGTATCAAGAGTAAAAACCCCTTCAACCACATGGTCTAAAATCAAACCTGCCTGAATCCTGTCAGTGTTATCACGAAAGGTTTCGACACCGCCAAAAATGTCGCCGCGTGCATCAATAAGGGGGGCAGCGCTAACACTTACAGGAAGGGTGCGGCCACTTTTTGTTTCAAGATAGAAACAGTCTTCTGTAGCGGGAGCACCTTCTGAGACAGCTCGCCTTAAGACAGATTTTTCAGGTGAATCAATTTGCTGGGGATAAAAAACTCCCTGAAAATGATGCCCCAGTACTTCATGCTGCTTATAGCCCGTCAATTGTTCGGCGGCTTTATTAAAAAGGGTGATTTTGAAATCTTTATCAACGGTGAAAACGCCGTCAAAAACCGAATCAAGGATGAGCTGGCGATGAAATATCTCTGTTACTTCCTGGAAAGACTGAATTGCACCAACAGGTGCGTCATTCATATCAATAAGAGGAGAAGTGCTGACAAGTACTGGAATTTGATGTTCATCAACCAGCAAAAGCCGCATCTGTTTTAAAACAGGCTCACGCGATTCCAACACCTGATTGATGGTACAAAAATCATCTTCTGAGCCACTTTTAAACAGCTCAGAACAGGTTCTGCCGATGGCCTCATCTTCTGAGACTCCAGTGATAGCTTCTGCTGCTTTATTAAAAGATGTAATTTTCAGCTCAAGATCGACAGTGAAAACCCCCTCAGTAAGATTATCAAGGATAAGCTTTCTTTGAATTGCATCGGTGAAAATATCAGATGTCAGGCGATGAAGAGTGCCGATAACTTGGGAAAGCTTGTCGTCCTTTATCATAGGGCAGTTACAAGATTTTTCTGGTCAATAATAAGGCTATAACCATTTATAAGTTCAGCTGGCTTATCCAGCCGCAGACAAAAATACTTTGAAAAATCTAATAATCAAGATGAAGGACTATAAGAACAAAAGCTGTTGAACCTTACCCAAAACGGATCATATGATTTAACAAAGAGAATCGTTGTCTAAAAAATATATACATTTGGACATGAAGGCTGTCAAGTCAATTACTGAATGACCATTCACTCCATAGTGGCCCACCAGTAGTAAAAAAACTGACAGAAATTGTATTGATCAGCTAAGTTTTACCAGGAGAGGAAGAAAACATTTGAGTCAAAAAACTCTAATCATCTGCCAAAGCTCGATCGTAGAGCTTCCCGACTCCATACTCTTTTCGGCGGAGAAATTTTTCCCAGGACGGACCGATAATCTGCATTTCCGGATTTATCTTTTGCATATCCATGGCAATGACCATCTCTTTTGTACAACCGGTTGAATAGGTTGAATCCTTTCCTGTCCATCCAGGTGGTACTTTTTCATCCAGAAATTCGAAGGCTTTTTCAATGTCTGCCACGGTCTGAAAACGCCAAATATCAATCATTCCACTTCGTTGGAATCGTTCCCACATATACATGATATCATCTGCATCCATTCCCTCTTCAAAATGTTCACCTGGATTGATAATAATAACATCATGCAGGGTCGAGCGTAAATATTCGACAAAGGCATTGAGAATTTTTTTTGCCACTGCCAATTGTCCAGGAATCGAACCGACAATTGCAGAATAAAACATAATAGTCTTGCCTTTATCTTTCTCATTTTTAACATCTGAGATGAGCTTATCAGCCTTTGTCCGCAGAGAGCCTTCAGAAAACCTGATAGCAGCAGGATGGCGCGCCTTTCGATAAAGAGAAATCCGACCACTGGATTCTCTGGCGATGGATAGAATATCACGGGTGAAAAGAAATTTATTATTGATACATTCCCGACTGCTTGGACAACGGCTGATTACAAGGTCAGCCTCCTTAAAGGCCCTGGCAAAGGTCACAGAGGTCAACAGAGGGTTAAACTGTTCCCCGGTGCCATCAGATATAACAAGCAGGCGACTGTTATGCATGCGCCGAAGCAAGCTGTTTTTGGAAATCTTGGGCTCTCCAATAAATTCAGCACCTGACAATAATTTTTCCAACACTGGGTCTTCAAGGAGATCTTCAAATGAAATACGCTTATAATAAAATGATTGTTTTACTGTTAAAATAACCTTTATACCCATCTTAATTAACAGGCGAATAATGGCAAGATCAAAAATAATCTCTCCTGAACGTCCACTAATCCACAAAAGATATGGTCTTTTCCGATCAAGCAGAACAGGGCGCAACCACTGACAAAGCCATGACCAGCCTTCTGATTGAATGGGTTCATTCATGACTTTCTGCAGGGTATCAAAATCTGGCAGCCTGTCATTTTGCCATATCTCTTTTACAGAAGACAAAATAAGTAATCTTCGTAGTCGAAGCAGGTGGATATTGAGGTCAATATCTTCAAGGCTTGTGTTTTCAGAAAGATCCAAGCCGCTTTTTGAATTGAGAGCCGCTTTAAACATCGGCAAGTGGAGAAACTCATCGACCCGTTGGTTCTCTTGTTCAAAAACGGATGCCAGAGGTCTTGGGATCTCAGAGATGGTTCTGAAAATCCCCAGCAATCTTTTTTCCAAACGACTGGGCAGCAGTACCCTGGAGGCTGTCTCGTGTTGATATTTAATGGAAAGCAGACTTAAGAGATAGCGCTGCCTGTATTCATCTTCAATAACATTATGGACAAGTCGCTCCAGACGACTCCAGATATTTATATATGCTGAAGTTAGAACCGTATCTGCTCGTTTATCTGTGATTGCATCAAATAATTCATCAGAGCAAGGGTAGTAAAACTGCTCCTTGTCCATATGAACCATAAAGTTTAGTTGCTCTGGCGAGGCCACCATATCTGGAAATGCTTCATAGGCAAGGTGATTTTCCGTATAGAAATTCGTCAACCAGGCGTCTCGTTCAGGATCGGAACCAAACGTATGTGAAAGATTTTCAACCATGTTTCTACCTACTCTTAAACCCTACCAACTTTTGTTAACCCTATAATTTCATCAGCTATACTTTCTATTTCTCTGTTTTCTACATTAATTTCGAAATCAGCAGCGGCCCTATACAGAGGAAGCCGCTCCTGATACAACGCTCTTGCCTTTTCCAAGTCCTTCAAAAGTGGTCTTTTTTTAATTTTTTTCTTTGCTTTCGAATGACTCTGAATACTTGTCAGAATTGCCTCAACGCTTGAGTGCAGATAGACAACTTTCCCCAGACTGGAGATATTTTTTACTTTAAAAAAGCCGCCCCCTGTTGAAACAATGGTGGCACTGACCTGATCTGCAAGCCAATCAGCTGTCCTTTGCTCCAGTTGACGAAAAACGTATTCTCCCTGCTTTTTAAAAATAAGCCTGATCTTTTTTTTAACCATAGTTTCAATAAGATCATCGGTGTCAACGGTATAACATCCTGTTTTCTCTGCCAAACACCTTGCAGTTCTTCCTTTGCCAACACCCATAAAACCAATAAGAATTATATTATCTGGCACCTTTTACCTAATCCTTTTGTCAGAAAGTAATAAATTGATCTCCACCAGGAGCCATATCTCATTTTCAACCTATTCCCAGACAATTATGCTCCAGAGCATCTCTGTCTATCTTCTCCATCAATCATACCGCATAACCAATCCCTGTACAAAGGTCCATTGGCAGCCCATGCAAATTTTTCAGTCATTTGTAGAGATTGCTCCTTTTGCAGTGGTTTCCAGTTCTTCAGTAATTTTTTCAAAGATTTCTTAAACTGTGCCGGCTCATACCTGAATTCTTTTGGAAAAAGCTCCCTGTAGGCAAGTTTGTTTGGTACTAAGGGTCTGCATCCAGCTCTTATCCCTTCCAGCACAGACATCCCAAAAAATTCATGAATGGCAGTTGAGACTAAAATATCCCCTTTCTTCAGAAGAATAGCATACTCTTGTCTGCTCTCTGCATAGCCAAAATGAAGGATATGTCTGGCCAGTTTCTTTTCAGCCATTGAAAAGACTTCAGGTTTTCGCTGAAAATTCTCACCAAGAACAATGAGCTTAAAATCGATATTTTCCTCTGAAAGAGCAAACAGGGCTTTAAAAAAAGATTCAGGGTCCTTATCGTGCTCCCAGCGATGATTCCAGATAAGCACGGGCGATTTACTCTTCTTTTTTGCCCTGTCAGGGGCTCCATCGATTGCAGAAAAATCCATGCCTGGATAAAGGACTTTGCTTTCTTCAAATATCTTATCAGCCAGACAAGAAACATCCATATCACTTGCTTTTTGCAGATATTTTTTCACACCTGAGCAAAATGTCCGGCGGTTAAATTCTGAATTAAAGGCTACCCTGTCAGCACAGAGTGCCGTGTTAAAATTTAAGGCAGTGAATTGAAAAAGCCCTGATTGCACCTGCTGCTCAGGATAGACAAACTGATTTTCGTGAAAATATA
>CAMYOP010000112.1 GCA_947260045.1 uncultured Desulfobulbaceae bacterium | reverse complement strand
CATTTTAAGAGTTCGCCGGCAGTGACCAAATCTTCCGGTGAAATAGCTCTTGTTGCCCTTGGCGGCTACGGTCGGGGTGAGTTTTATCCTTTTTCCGATATAGATCTGCTCCTTTTACATGATCGTCGTTCTGGTAAATATATGCAGGACGTCTCAGAATCAATTTTATATCCCCTATGGGATGCAGGATTTGATGTTGGACACAGTGTCAGAACGGTAAAGGACACTATTCGCTTTGCCAGGGAAGATTTTATATTCCAGGTTTCTCTGATAGATGCCCGTTTTCTTACAGGGTCAAAGAGTCTTTTTGAGGAGTTGACTACCAGGTATAAAAAGAAGATTCTTGAAGGGAAGCGCTTGAAGTTTGTCCAGACTATGGATCTGTTCCGGTTTGAGCGACGGAAGAAATATGGAAGTCATAGCTACCTTCTTGAGCCTCATATTAAAGAGGGGAAAGGAGGCATGCGTGACATCCAGGCAATGATCTGGGTCTCAAAAGCATTGTTTGGCATTACCGGACTCGACCAAATGGAAGAATCAGGGCTTCTTGCATCCGAAGATAGGCAGGCGTTTGAGGACTCCTGGAACATGCTCGCTCGTATTCGTAACAAACTGCATTATTTCAGCAAGCGTAAAAACGACCAACTGGTTTTTGAATATCAGGAAGAAATGGCAGAAGCCTTTGGTTACCAGGATACGAAAGCAATGCTGGGGGTCGAGCATTTCATGCGTCAAGTATATGGCCATATGCAGACCATTGCAGTTGTGACTGATCTATTTTTTGAGCATATCCACGAGGTACAGGGGCGTTCTATTTTCAAGGAAAAAGAAAAACAGCTCGAAAAACATATTGTGGTCAGAAATAACTATATTCATCTTTCCCAGTCTGACATCCTTGAGACAAATCCTTCACTTCTCATGCGTTTGTATCTTCATTCAGCAAAAACAAATTATCCCCTGCATCACCGCACCAGGCAGTTGGTGACCAGAAATTTACATCTCGTTGATGAAAAATTCAGAGTTTCAAAGAGAATCGCCAAAGTATTCCTTGAATTATTAGTTCATGCTGTAAATCCTATGGATACGCTGGAGTCAATGCTGGAAACTGGTTTGTTAACTGCCTATCTACCGGAGTATGGCGGGGTTGAGTCTTTAGCCCAGCATGATTTATATCATATTTATACGGTAGATCGACATCAGTTGCAGGCAGTTTTAGAGCTTTCCAGATTACGAGCCAGTGAAAAAGATATTTTTTTGAGTCTACCCTCTGAGCACCTAGTCTATCTTGCTGCCTTACTCCATGATATTGGAAAAGGAAAACATGCAGATCATTCAGAGCTTGGGGCCAGCATGGTTGTTGCGATCGGGAAAAGGCTGGGACTTGACGAGGAGGAAACAGCATGTCTGTCCTTTCTGGTGCGATTTCATCTATTCTTACCGGAAAATGCCCTGCGTCGCGACCTGGAGGATCATGAATTTATTCGCCAGTCCGCGGAGATAATAGGAGATATCGATCGTCTTGCCATGTTGTATCTTTTGACAATTGCTGATTCTCGTGCTACAGGACCATCAGCGTGGTCAGACTGGAAAGCCACCTTGTTATCAGAGATGTACCTTAAGGTTAAGTCCTGCCTTGAAGAACAGTGTGTTGCCCCTGAAAGTATAAAGGATCAGGCTCAAGGTGAAGAGCAGGGAATCACCTGGCTCCAAAACAGAGTGCAGGAGCTTCTCCAGGGTAAGGTTGAAACCAGACTTTCGGTTGACCAGCTTCCTGATGATTATTTACTCAGTTTTTCTCCTGAATTGGTTAGCAAGCATTTAGAAATTCATGGAACTGAAAAAGCCCGTTTGCAGCAGCAGGTTCTTATATTTCCTGAAGAGAAAAAAGGTTTTGGCTCTCTTCTCATAATGAGTAAAGATCGACCTGGTCTTCTTGCAAAGGTTTTTGGCGTGCTGGCCTATCATAATTTAAATGTACTGGCAGCCCAGATATTTACCTGGCCAGATTCGACTGTTGTTGATGTGCTTGATGTGATGCCTGCTACAGATAATTATTTCTCAGAAATTGATTTTGAAGCTGTGCAAAAAGATATTAATCAAGCTGTTAACTACCGTTTTGATGTAAGTTCAAAGCTAAGCAGCAAGTTGAAATCATATAATTACCTGCCAAAGAAAAAAGTGCAGCAGCTTGAGCAGAGAGTTGTGATAGATAACGAAATATCGAGTCGTTTTACCGTTATTGAGGTCTATTGCAGCGATCGACCGGGTACCCTTTATCAGCTCGCTCAAATGATTGCTGATTTTGGTCTTGATATCCATCGGGCAAAAATTGCTACAGAAGTAGAGCAGTTGATTGATTTCTTTTATGTGACAACGCGGGATAAAATGAAAATTACTGATCCTGATCTCAAACAGAAGGTTCATGATTCCCTCTTGCACGTTGTTCAGGAGGTGGCTGTTATTGCATAAAAAAATAAGATACTGTTAATGATTAATTTTAACGCATCAAAAGAGTGAGTACTTCCGGCAAAAGCTGGATTTTTCAAGTTCCGTTCTCCAACATAATAAAACGGAAAAAATTATTTTAATTCTCTAAGAGGAGATAAGGCATGACACGTGAAGAAATAATGCAAATTATTGAAGAAAAAAATGTGCGATTTTTTCGCTTACAGTTTGTGGACATTTTTGGATTTATGAAAAATGTTGCAATTCCCCGCAGTCAGATTGAAAAAGCATTGGATGGCAAAATGATGTTTGATGGTTCTTCCATTGACGGTTTTGTTCGTATTGAAGAATCTGATATGTACCTGGTTCCTGATTACAACACTTTTTGTGTGCTGCCTTGGCGTAAACAAAATGGTGCAAACGCTGCTCGTATAATCTGCGATATTTATAAAAAGGATGGCACTACCCCGTTTGAAGGCTGTCCTCGGAACAATATGAAAAGAGTTCTGGCTGAGGCCAAAAAACTTGGCTACACCATGAACGTCGGTACTGAAGCAGAATTCTTTCTTTTTGAAAAAGATGAGCTTAATAATCCGACCACCAAGACCCATGACGTTGCCGGTTACTTTTCAGTTGACCCTGAAGATTGCGGTATTGACGCCCGTCGTGAGATTATTGAAACCCTTGAGCAGATGGGTTTTGAAATTGAAGCATCCCACCACGAAGTTGCAGAAGGGCAGCATGAAATCAATTTCAAATATGCCGATGCTCTGACCTGTGCTGACAATACCGTTACTTTTAAATGGGTTGTTCGTTCCATCGCTGCAAAATACGGTCTCCATGCCACCTTTATGCCAAAACCAGTGTTCGGCATCAACGGTTCTGGTATGCATACCAATCAGTCTCTCTTTAACGCCGATGGTACCAACGCTTTTTATGACGAGAATGGTCCGCTTCAGTTAAGTGAAACGGCCTATAAGTATATTGCAGGCTCCCTTAAGAATGCTCGCGGCTTTGCTGCTATTACTAACCCACTAGTCAACTCCTACAAACGTCTTGTAGCTGGTTATGAAGCACCGGTCTATGTTGCCTGGTCTGCTTCAAACCGTTCTGCTCTGGTTCGTATTCCTGCAGCACGCGGTCTGTCCACCCGTACAGAGGTTCGCTGCCCGGATCCAACCTGTAATCCGTACCTTGCCCTGGCTATGATGCTTAATGCTGGTCTTGATGGTGTTAAAAACAATCTGGAAACACCAGCTTCCGTTGACCTTGACATTTTTTCCATGACTCCAGCTGAAAAGGATGAAGCTGGCATTGATTCGCTGCCTGCTAACCTGAAAGAGGCACTGGATGAGTTGGCAAACAATCCTATTGCCAAAGAGACTCTTGGTGAGCATATCCTTGAGAAATTTATTGAAGCAAAAGAGAAAGAGTGGGATTCTTTCCGTACCCATGTAACTGATTGGGAGAGGGATGCATACCTGAAAATCTACTAAGAAAGACTTTTCTTAGTAATTGACAGGCAATTGTAATCTGATGGATTCAGTTGCCAGTTAATGTTTATGAAACAAAGCCACTGCTGGATATCCGGCAGTGGCTTTGTTGTTTTCAGGGATAAAAAATAGGATAAATTCTAACCAGAAATTAGTGTTTTACTTCATTGATGTGCTACAATGTTCTAGGTCTCGCCATAAGTATTGTAACTTTCTGAATAATCCAGGATTTGAAATCAGATATATATTTCCGATATGATAGTTGCTAATTTGAGATATCTCATCGGGATTCCCATCCTGATTAGCCTTTATTACATTTCACGTATCAATTTTCTGTTTTTCCATAGCCTTGTAGAAATTTTCAGTGTCATCATCGCTGGCGGTATATTCATCGTTGTCTGGAATTCCAGACAAATAGTTCAACACCACTACTTTTTGTTTATTGGGATAGGGTATTTATTTGTTGCCCTCTTAGACCTTCTTCATACCTTCGCCCTTCCTGGCCTTGGCATACTCAACGGTCAGGATGCCAATCTTCACACCCAGTTATGGTTAGCATCCAGATATCTTGAAAGCATTTCGTTTTTGCTGGCACCTCTTTTTATGACAAAAAAGATTGATCTGGTGAAAATTGTTTGCGGGTACAGTCTGTTTGTATTCCTTATGGTCGCTTCGATTTTCTGGTGGGAAATTTTTCCAGCTTGCTATGTTGGACCTGATGGTGGACTCACCCTTTTTAAAAAAATCAGTGAATTTATTATTTGTCTGATACTCTTGGCCGTTCTGGTTTCTCTTGCCTATCATAGAAAGTTTTTTAATAAAAAAGTCCTCACTCTTCTTTCTCTATCTGTCACGCTTACTATTGCTGCAGAATTATTTTTAACTTTTTATAATAACGCTGAAGGTTTATCCTATTTTTTGGGACATGTCTTTAAGTTGATTTCTTTTTATTTGCTCTACAAGGCAATAATCGAAACAAGCCTGACCAGGCCCTTTGAATTAATTTTTCGGGAATTGAAAGTCAGTGAAGAACGGTTTCGAAATATCTACGATACTGCTCCCCTTGCCTTTGTTATCTGGGACAAAGAATGCCAGGTAACCCATTGGAACCATAGTGCTGAAAAGATTTTTGGTTGGAGTGCTCAAGAGGTTATAGGGCACAATTTTTTTGATTTTCTCTTACCTGAAAAAAACAAACCATTGGTAGATGACGTTGTTTCATCTTTACTGGCGGGTGAGTTGGCAAATCGCAGTATAAATGAAAATCTTACCAAGAGCGGCAAGACTATCTACTGCGAATGGAATAACTCTGTGCTCAACGATGAAGAGGGGGATATCGAGGGGGTACTCTCTCTGGCGCTTGATATTACAGATCAAAGAAATGCCGAGGAAGCATTGAAAAAAAGTTCTGAAAATATTAAGAAATTTGCCTATTCCGTTGCCCATGACTTGAAAAATCCCTCCATTAGCCTTTACGGGCTTACCAATCAACTATCAAAGAAATACGGTAATGTTTTAGATGACCGGGCAAAGCTTTTTTGTGATCAAATTTTAAAAATTTCTGAACAAATTGGCTCACTTGTTGAAAATATCAATATCTTTATTTCTGCAAAAGAATTACCCGCTGCAATAGAAACCATTAACATGGAAGAACTTCTCTCCATGGTCCGTGAAGAATTTTCTTTCCAGCTCATCAGCAGGGATGTTTCGTGGCGAGTGTCAGAAAATATGCCAGATATTCGGGCGGATAGATTATCTCTTCTACGTGTTATGAGGAATTTAATCGATAATGCTCTGAAATATGGTGGAGACACATTAAGTGAAATTAGAGTCGATTATTATGATTGCGATGATTCCCATGTGCTTTCAATTTCTGATAATGGTGTTGGTCTAAAGGAAGGGGCTGAGGAAAATATCTTTGGAATTTTTAAACGCGATGAGAGTTCCAGGGGGATTGTTGGTACAGGCTTGGGACTGGCCATTGTCAAAGAAATAGCAGAAAAAAGTAATGGCGCGGTCTGGGTAGAATCCGAACTTGGTAAAGGCGCTGCTTTTTATTTTACCCTCTCCAAAAAACTCTAAAGTGAAAGAGGGTAAATGTAAGCGGAATCTATAAACTCAATATTTTTCCGTTTAGTTCAAGAGAAGATAATTATATCCATTCCTCTTCCTTGTCAGAAAAGTGGAACTGTATAGAGTTCTAAATAAGAAATTGTTTCTCTGTTTTGTCCTCAATGGAGGTTCACAATGAAGCGACATCAATTTTTCCTGCTCTTTTTCGGTATTTCCTTTATCTCGCTTATGTCTCCATATACATGTTCTTTTGCTCAGGAAACCGCACCTGTTGGTCAGGCTACCTTTATCTACGGAAATAGAGATGCATTAATTCCTGAATTACAAAAAGGCTGGGGGTTTGGTGCCATTATCGAGTTTGACGGTAAGAAGATCCTCTTTAACACTGCGGGCAATGAGGATGTTCTGATCAATAACTTTGAAGTTTTGGGATTGTCGCCAAAGGATTTGGACGTGGTTGTTTTGTCACATGAACACTGGGAAATGATTGATGCCTTATATTATATTCTTGACGAAAACCCTAATGTACCAGTTGTTGCAACGGATAAGGTGATTCAAACTTTATCGAGAAAATTCCCCACCTGGATACGAAATTTCATAAGTGTTGATAAATATTATGCTCTGACAGACAGAATAATTTTCCAAAACATAAAAAGTGGTCCCAGGAGGGGAGGACCAGCCGGAATTTGGGAAATACATATTATCCTCAAGACTGATGAGGGCTTGGTCCTCTTTACAGGTTGTGGTCATCCGAGCCTGCCTGTTATCATTAAGAAAAGTAAAGAGCTGACAGAGGCGAAAAAAATAAATCTTATTGCCGGAGGCACAAGGCTTCTACGGCCTCATACCCACATAGAGATAGAAGATTCAGATGAAGACTTTTATATCCCGCAGTTTAACTATTACACAGATGGTGATTATAAAAATGTTATGGATGAACTGAAGGCTTTGGGAGTTGAATTTGTCATGCCCACCCATTGTACTCTGGAACCAGCGGAAACATTTTTCAGGCAGTCATTTAAGGATCGATATATCAAACATACTTTAGGGCTTGAGCTTGACTTGCCTGTTCAGCAGAAATCAACAGTCAAATGAGCCAGCTAAATTATGGATACAGAGAGCGTTTATGGTGTTACAGAAAAGCTTGAAGGTGTGAACCGACATATTTGCTTTCTGTTATTTCTTTAATTTTAAAGTTGTTATCTGCGCCAATAATCAAATGACGGACGTGGTCTGCCCACAAAACAGTGGTATTGGAAGCGATATCTTTTAAGGGAGTGAAGAACTAGCCTTGCTTCTAAATTGTCAGGACCTATATCAAGCAGCAGGTTTTCTCCTTCATATATCTTCCAGCGTTTCTTGATTTTACGAAGTACTAATTTGTGAGAAGAAAAACCTATACAGTCTTCTTTGGACAGGGAGCCAGATGGAGATCCAGCCCTGACCAGCCAGTAAGTCAAGGCTGGGTCAGGTTGTCCAACATAACAAACCTGGTCCATTTCATAATATTTTATAATAATAAGAGCTTCGGCAGCTTCTAGGCGTCTATTACCAAAATTTATTAGTTCATCCTCACCAGTAGTAATATTCCATTGCCCATCAATATTGTGCACTTTCAGGTGATCTGGATCGAATGTAATGCAGTCATTATTGAATGCTGGTAAGGGAGTAGTGAGAGAAGAGTGTGAGTTTCCACTCCCCAGATCCCTCTGGCCTGCGTCTTTTGAGCCTGAAAACTCTAAGTTTACGTATCCTGGTATCAGGTTGTGCGCTACCTTTGGGTAGACGAGGCTACCACTTATTTGATTTTTTTTTACTTTGCCAAAAAGAAGTTTTGACTTATTTGCTGCCCCTTTGAACCACCAGATGGCACTGAAATCACCTGTTTGTTTGTTCCATTTTCCCTTGTAAGTTGTCGGAGTATGAATAGAGTCAATTTGTTCCACTTTAATGGTAATATTTTCATCCATTGTGAGTACTGTCAATGTTGTGTTCGTTTTAATAGTGGTCGTGCTCGTTGCTCCCTGAAAGAGATAGTTTGTGCCTTTCATCTGGACCAGGTAGGTTCCGTCTGGTGTGGCCAGGCAATAAACAGGGTATAAAAGAAATGAGAGTAGTAAGAGGAGAGTAATATTTTTTCTGTGCATGGTAGCCTTGTAGAAAGACAATGTGGAATTAATTACTGCTAACTCTTTTAATATACGCCAAAAAGTATTCAATGGGAAATGCAAGTTAGGAGAAACGTATCATTATTTTGTCTGTATCTCCTTCACTGGAAATACAGGTCTAATGGCTCCTGCTCTAGAAGTGAGGCGGAAACAAAGTTCCATTGGAATAAACCAGAGGAACAAATAGTGTTGAGAAGTCCGTCTAAAAGGTTTTTCTGAACCAATAGAGTTTGATATTAGCTGAGACTTATTGTA
>CAMYOP010000111.1 GCA_947260045.1 uncultured Desulfobulbaceae bacterium | reverse complement strand
TTATCATAGAGGCCAACAAAATTGATGGGCTCCATGAGAAATGGTAGAAAACCACCTTCTACAGAAACTTGACTGACAACCTGTCTGGTGAAAGGAAAAAGCATTAAGGGACAGTCAACAGCTAAAACTCTCTTAATATGCTCAGCTGGTATGTTTTTCATCAAAAACACACTTGCATGCTCTATCTCTATAATAAACATAACCGTGTCATCGGTATTTTTATCCATTACCTTTGCAGTAATCGAAAGAGATACTTCCCAATGATCATCATCTATCTTTTTGTTGTTTAACTTCAGATTAAAATCTACCTTTGGTTCCTGGTTACGTGTCAAGAAGACACCAGGTGCATTTGGGTTTTCAAAAGAAAGATCCTTAATATACATTTTCTGCATGCGAAATACTGGCATGTTTTCCTGGTCCTGATTTTGTTCTGTCATCTCTCCATCCTTTTTTACTCTAAGGGTTTATCAACTGCCTATAACCATATTTATTAATCTATCATCAAGCGTGAAAGCATAATACAAAAAAATGTGATTTCAACCATTTAATGTTTGCTTCAGGAAAATGCCTGTATATGATTGTTCACATTGGGCAACGGTTTCAGGACTTCCAAAAGCCACAACTTTACCACCACCATCTCCACCTTCAGGGCCGATATCAATTATATGATCCGCAGTTTTTATCACATCCAGATTATGTTCTATCACCACAATCGTGTTTCCACTGTCTACAAGTCGATTCAAAACGATAAGCAATTGTTTAATATCTGCGGGATGAAGCCCTGTTGTGGGCTCATCTAAAATATAGAGAGTCTTTCCTGTTGAACGTTTACTTAATTCACGGGCAAGTTTCACCCTCTGGGCTTCGCCGCCTGACAGAGTAACTGAAGACTGACCAAGTGTGATGTAGCCTAAACCGACATCATTTACAGTTTGCAGCCGATTTTTTATCGGTGGAATATTTTGAAAAAATGTTAAGGCTTCTTCCACTGTCATTTCTAAAATTTCAGCTATATTTTTCCCCCTGTACCTGATTTCCAGGGTTTCTCTATTATACCTTTTGCCATTACAGGCCTCGCAGGTAACATAGATATCGGGAAGAAAATGCATTGCAATTCGTAGTACACCATCGCCTTCACAGGTCTCACAACGTCCGCCTTTTAAATTAAAACTAAAACGACCAAGTTTATATCCTCTTGCTCTTGATTCTGGAAGCCTTGCCAGAAGTTCTCGTATGGGGGTTAATACTCCGGTATAGGTTGCTGGATTAGAGCGTGGTGTTCTCCCTATGGGACTTTGATCAATATCTATGACCTTATCAATCTGCTCCAGACCTAAAATAGATTTTTTCCTGGAGTCCTTGCTGCCTTTTCCTTCGAGTCCTTTCACTGAACGACGGTATAAAGTTTCAACTACCAGTGAACTTTTTCCAGATCCGGAAACACCGGTAACGCACGTCATTATACCAAGAGGAAAATCTACAGTGATTTTTTTTAAATTATTTATGGAGGCATTTTTAACTGTCAATTTTCCATTTTTTGACTTTGTGACCTTTCTTCTTATTGCGGGAATAGCAATTTCTAATTCTCCAGACAAATATTTCCCAGTCAGGGAGTTTTCAGAGGCAAGAAGATCAGGTACCTTTCCTGAATAAATAACCTCCCCCCCGTGAACGCCTGCTCCAGGACCGATATCAAGGACATGATCAGCAGCAAGGATTGTGTCACTATCATGTTCCACAACTATCACTGTGTTACCAAGGTCTCGCAAATTCTCAAGAGTTTTAATAAGTTTATGGTTATCACGTTGATGAAGCCCTATACTCGGTTCATCCAGAATATACATGACTCCAGCCAACCTGGTGCCAATCTGGGATGCCAGGCGTATTCTTTGAGCTTCCCCTCCAGACAAAGTTCCTGACTTTCTTTCCAGAGAGAGGTAGCCAAGCCCGACTCCTTTTAAAAATGAAAGACGGTCATCAATTTCCTTTAAAATGGGCTTTACGATGAGAGACTGTTTTCCCTGAAAAAAAATGCTTTCTAATTCTTCTATAAGTCGCTCAATCGGAAGACAGGTTAATTCTGTAATGGACCAGGGACCAATTTTAACGCTCAAGGCCTCTGGTCTTAAACGCGCTCCATCACAATCAGGACAGGGCTGTTCATTCATAAATCGTGCTATTTCTTCTCGTACCCTATGGGAGGCTGTTTCTTTATACAATCGATCCAGACGCGGTAAAATTCCTTCGAAGCTGGTTTGAGAAATCAGCTTTCTTCTCCCCCTTTTATAATTAAATTCAATTTTTTCTTTTCCTGTCCCAGAAAGTATTACTTTTTTAATTTTTCCCGGAAGTTTTTCATAAGGAGTCGTAAGACTGAAACCATAGTGTCTTGCTAAAGAACGAAGCCATTGACTAGAATATGCTGTCAGTTTTCTTCTGCTCCATGGTGCGATAGCACCATTCTCCAGACTGAGCTGGGGATCTGGTACGACTAAATCCGTGTCTAAAAATTGACGAACACCCAGACCGCTGCAGCCTTTACAGGCTCCCTGAGGATTATTAAAGGAAAATAGCTGGGTTGTGAGTTCGGGAATGCTGATACCGCACTCATTACAGGCTGCAGTTTCACTAAAATATATCTCTTCAGCAGAATCTGGGAACACCACAAGAAGCGCTGACTCGGAGAGTGCTACAGCTGCAGCAACAGATTCTTCTAAACGTCGGCGCCCAGATTTTTTTAAAACAATCCGATCAATAACGACTTCAATGGTGTGAAATCTATTTTTCTCAAGTGCAGACTGCTCAGCGAGTTGAACTATTTTACCATCAACCCGAACACGGACATATCCATCTTTTAAAAGACGGGCAAATAACTGCTCAAAAGTTCCTTTTCGCCTAGTCACAAGAGGAGCAAGCAAAATGACCTTTTCACCTTCTGGTCGCTCTAAAAGACTATCCACCATATTTTCAATAGACTGAGATGCTATAGGATCACCGCATTTAGGACAGTGTGGTTCACCAGCACGAGCAAATAATAAGCGCAAATGGTCGTATATTTCAGTAACCGTCCCTACTGTTGAACGTGGATTCTTGCTTGTTGTTTTCTGCTCTATCGAAACTGCTGGGGAAAGACCTTCGAGTTGATCAACATCAGGCTTATTCATCTGACCAAGAAATTGGCGCGCATAGGTTGAAAGCGATTCGACATACCTGCGCTGTCCCTCTGCGTACAAGGTATCAAAGGCAAGAGATGATTTCCCTGAGCCTGACAATCCAGTGAAAACAATGAGTTTATTGCGTGGTAAATCAACACTGATATTTTGCAGGTTATGCATCCGTGCCCCACGGATGCTTAATAGTTTTGGTTCCATAGACTTGTTTTTATCAATAATATTATCCATCGAGTCGATAATATTATAACTTTTAATTTGAGATATATGTAAAAGGGAGTCACCAATAGGAAACGAAAGCAATCATCTTCTAAAAAGAGAGGAAAGGAGATTTATCCTTAAAAATTTGGCTATGATCATCCTTAATGCAACGATCCATAACAACAGATAGGCCAGCCTCACGAGCGAGCTCAGCTGCCTCCTCATTAACAATCCCCTGTTGCATCCATATTACCTTGGCACCAACTTCAATGGCATCCTGAACATAAGGCGTTACAAGCTCTGAACGCCTGAAAATATTGACCACTTCAACCTTGCCAGGAATTGTTTTAAGATCAGGGTAACAGGTTTGACCAAGGATTTCAGACTGGCCAGGGTTAACTGGTATAATTGAGTAACCAGCCTGTTGCATGTAGCCTGCAACCCTAAAACTCGGTCTATCCTTTTTCGGTGATAAACCTACAACCGCAATTAATTTGTACTTATCTAAAATTAGCTTAATTTCTTCCGAAGAAAGTACGCTTGACATGTTTGCCTCCCTCTCAGTAGATTTTCCCTTCAGCATCTACAATAAAACTTCCCATGAATAAAATCTGTTGCCCTATACTGACAAATGTATTTACCGCTATGGATCACTATGTTAAAGTGTAAGCTTTATTGTATCCACCATTTGCAAACAATCAAGATCGGAGATTTTTTTTCTGACATGTATTTTCAGGATATCATCGCAGCATTAAATGAGTATTGGGCTTCAACTGGCTGCGTTGTACTACAACCCTATGATATGGAAGTAGGGGCAGGCACCTTTCACCCTGCCACTCTTCTTCGGGCTTTGGGGCCCGAACCATGGAGTGCTGCATATGTGCAGCCATCAAGAAGACCAACAGACGGTCGATATGGGGAAAATCCAAACAGGCTTCAACATTATTATCAATACCAGGTTGTTCTCAAGCCCTCTCCAAAAGAAGTTCAAGAAATGTACCTTGAAAGTCTAAAGCGTTTTGGCTTGGATCTGCAGGAAAATGATATCCGTTTTGTAGAAGATGATTGGGAATCGCCAACTCTTGGCGCATGGGGCTTAGGTTGGGAAGTATGGCTCAACGGCATGGAAGTGACACAATTCACTTATTTCCAACAGGCAGGCTCCATTGATTTAAAACCCATCACAGTCGAGATTACGTATGGCCTTGAACGAATTGCCATGTATTTGCAACAGGTAGATTCTGTTTACGATATCATGTGGAAC
This sequence comes from uncultured Desulfobulbaceae bacterium, assembly GCA_947260045.1. Classification (GTDB taxonomy): domain Bacteria; phylum Desulfobacterota; class Desulfobulbia; order Desulfobulbales; family Desulfobulbaceae; genus CAMYOP01. The sequence continues at coordinate 3,807 of CAMYOP010000111.1, read as the reverse complement.
GAAAACATCAGCTATGGTGAAATCTACCATCAGGCTGAAGTCGAATTCTCTGCATTTAATTTTGAGTTGGCAAATGTCAGTGACCTTATCACTGCCTTTGAAAATTACGAAAGGGAAGGATTAGCACTTGTTGATAAGGGGCTGATACTGCCTGGTTATGACTATTGTCTCAAATGTTCGCACACCTTTAATCTTTTAGATGCTCGTAAAGCAATCAGTGTTGCTGAACGTACCAGATACATTGGCAGAATTCGCAATATTGCCCGCCAAGTTGCCAAAAGCTATGTTGAACAAAGAGAAAAAATGGGTTATCCCCTGCTTGAGAAAAACAAAGTAAAAGAAGAAATATTAGCAGTATAAGCTTATTAGATACATAGAGAGGAAGGCATGGCGGAAGTGCATGGGAATCGAACCCACCCGCCAGGCTATTCACCCGGCACACCGGATTTGAAGTCCGGGAGGGCCACCAGTGCCCTATCCACTTCCACTCGGCGGCACAACCTAATAAGTATTGACCTAAAAAACAACTTTTTATTATAGTACGATTTAAACCAATTTAAATTCCAGATAATCATGACAACCAACCAGGAGAGGACTTTCCGTCCCTGACTTCAATGCAGTGTCAGCATCTTATACGCCTAATAAAAGACTGGTATATTCACGTCAAAGAGGAAACCATGGCTCCGGCCCGCATGATGCAGTTTGTAGATTTACACATCTCAGATTGCCAAGTGTGCCAAGAGGACCCTGGTATCGCAGAAGAAGTAGATAAAATTCGCGACTTTGTCGTACCTGAATCAAAGATTCCAAAAGCTGTCCGAGTCCAGGAGGAGAAGCCCACAACGGAAATTTCTCCTGATGAGGACGAAGATGAGGAAACTGACGACAAAGACGAAAACGAAGACAACGAAGACAACAAAGATGATGCTATAGAAGGTAGCGAAGAAAATTTGATTGATCCAGAGAGCCTGGCTTGATACCTGCTTCTGCCTGAGCGCTTGAACATCACTACTACTTTCTCATTGACTGAAAGATTGTACGTAACTTTATTCACTGGTAACTAAAAGTGAAATAAACAGCTACCACCTTGCTGGGCCTCAACCTTTTTATATATCATATGGTTTCTATTTGAGGTCAACCTAGGAATAATCTTTGGTAAAACATGTTTGAAGCCTGCCGTTAAACCGAAACTATCACGCAAAGACTAGCGACTTCAACCTGGCATTACCACCTGCCGGCAATGGGTGTATGGCATGATGAACATTTCCCTTGTTCAAGCTTATTGCTCTGGATAGAAAAACCAAATCGATTTATTTGCTCTTCTCCACACTTTGGACAAAAAGTGTTTTCCCCTCCCTCTCCTGGAATATTTCCCACATAAACAAACTGTAAACCTTCTGCAAGACCAATATCTCTCGCTTTTTGTAAGGTGGTCACTGGTGTAGCAGCACGGTCTGTCATTTTAAATGTAGGATGAAAGGCGGAGACGTGCCAGGGGATAGCAGGGTCAATTCCTTTGATAAAGCCAGCTATTTGCCGCAACTCTTGCTCAGAATCGTTAAGACCAGGTATCACCAGGGTGGTTATCTCTACCCAGACACCAAGGGCATGCATTAAACGAACTGTGTCGAGCACAGGTTGCAGCCGTGCCTTGCATACTTTCTTATAAAATTTATCAGAAAAAGCTTTTATATCGATATTTATTCCATCGAGATAATTGGCTAGATCTTCTGTTACCTGAGGAGTCATGTAACCATTACTGACAAATATGTTTTTAAGTCCTTTTTTATGGGCAAGCTGTGCACAATCTCTGGCAAATTCATAAAAAATAGTCGGCTCCACATAGGTATAACTTATACTGGCGGACCCACTTTTTCCTGCTGCTTCCACGATAGATTCTGATGATCGTTCATCTCCAATAATATAACCGCTATTCCTATGAGGAAATTGAGAAATAGTAAAGTTCTGACAGTGAAGACAACGAAAATTACAGCCAACAGTAGAAATCGAATACGAACGACTCCCTGGCAGAAAATGAAAAAGTGGCTTTTTCTCAACGGGATCAAAATTTTCAGCCACTAATTTTCCATAAACCAGGCTAAAAAGAGTACCAGCTCTATTTTCGCGTACCCCACAAATCCCTCTGTTACCAGGCTTGATGCGACAATTATGCGAACATAATTCACAGACGACTTCATCGTTTTTTGACTTTCGATAAAACTCTGCCTCTTTCATAATCCACCTGATGAAGGTTATTTGTTAGGCTTTATGGAAAAAAAATATGTGGATGTGCAATAAGAGAAAGCAAGTAGTCAATCTCTATTTTTTGTTAATTATAGCTCTTCTGTTCTTTTTTTAAAAATAGTTCCAGGCCTATCAAGAAAAAACTACTGCCTCTTATCAGCATTGAATCAATTGCAGGAATAGACTAAATTGTAAATTTATAAATATATTGTGTTATTAATCTTTAGTTTTCATATAGGCTATTTATGGCTTCATTTTTCCCTAAAAAAGTGCCCATCCTCACGCTCTTTCTGATTTTTTTCTTCTGCATACTTGTTTCGATTTCACCAACTTTGGCCTCAACACCACCAAAACTATCTGTTTTCGTATCTATCATGCCGCAAGTTTACTTTGTCGAAAGAATTGGTGGCCAACGGGTGGAAGTTAATGCACTGGTAAAACCAGGACAAAGCCCTGCAACCTATGCTCCTACGCCAAAACAGATGGCTCGACTTGCCAGGGCCAAGGTCTATTTTAAAATTGGTGTTCCTTTTGAAAATAGTTTAGTTCCCAAACTCAAGCGTTCTTTGCCTGATCTTCCAATAATAGATCTGCAAAAAAATATTGAACTCTTAAAAATTGACATCGACAATCATAAACCAAATAACCACAACCACTCCCATGAAGAACATGAGCTTGATCCTCATACTTGGCTGGACCCCAACCTTGTCAAAGCACAAGTCCAGATTATCAAAGACACGCTGAGCCTGTTTGATCCAGAAGGGGAAAAAATTTACCAAGACAACTTTCTGAGATTTTCCCATGAGCTGGATGATCTCCATTCTCTCCTCCAAAAAATGCTCTTGCCGTATAAGGGTAAAACTATCTTTGTCTTCCATCCAGCCTACGGTTACTTCTGCCGCGCCTATGACCTGAAGCAAAAAGCTGTGGCCTTTGATGGCAAAGAGCCTGGAGCCAAACATCTGGCAGGTCTTATAAAAACAGCAAAAAAAGAAAAGGTACCGATTATTTTTGTACAACCTCAATTTTCAAGTAAAAGCGCACGGGCAATCGCGAGGGCCATAAATGCTAAGGTAATAGCTATTGATCCCCTGGCAAAAGACTATATGCAAAACATGAACTACCTGGCGGAACAGGTGATAAAGGCACTGTGAGGACATAATCATGCACAATAAAAATTTCCGTGGCACCATGTTAAGCAGACGTGAAATTCTTCAGTTTATCGGAATCGGCTCCACCACACTCCTGGTTACCAATGCATTAAGCGGTTGCGCAGTTGACCCGGTCACCGGCAAACAGCAATTAATGCTCATGTCTGAATCCGAAGAAATTGCGCTTGATAAAAAACATTCACCCTATCAATTTTCTGCCGATTACGGTCCTGTTCAGGATGAAAGGTTAAATAATTATATCTCTGGGGTCGGTGCCTCACTTGCGGCCCAATCTCACCGACCTCAGATGCCCTATTCGTTTCGCGCCGTGAATGCTGCCTATATTAACGCTTATGCTTTCCCTGGAGGGTCCATTGCTGTAACGCGCGGAATACTGCTTGAGCTTGAAAAT
>CAMYOP010000110.1 GCA_947260045.1 uncultured Desulfobulbaceae bacterium | reverse complement strand
AGGTGGTATCACAAGTTGACTTTATTTCACTAATAGAAGCGATGTCCCGGCAATGTGACTTTATGGTTGAGGTGGGTCCAGGGAGAATTCTTACGAATCTGACACGAGCGATCACAGGACGAAATGAAGTCTGCTTACCTGTTGCCACTCATGCTGAGGATGACCATTCTCTCAGCCGTTTTTTGGGCTATTATTTTGTTCATGGCGGTGAAGTCAAGTGGCCGGCACTGTATGAAAACAGGCTGGTTCGTCCATTCGTGCCCTCTCATGAGCTCAACTTCATAGATAATCAATGCGAACGACCCTTTGATGTACCAATGACGCCCTCACATTTAATACCGGCGGGATCCCATGATGGCGTAGTCTCTCTTCTTGCGGACGCTGCTGACGTTTCACCTGATACCGTAACCAACTACATCTCCCAGCGGAGTGGTTTTCTCGGCGCTTTGATTAAGGCGGACCTTGAAGATGTTACTCCCCTCTCCGACAACAAAAATGTCATTGCGGAAAGAGAGTTCGAAAATGTAGAAGCTTCCAGTCTATTAACTGACCTCAATGGAAAAACAGAAGGCCCAGAGGTAGATACCCATCCTAAAACCGTAATCACCACGCTTCTTGAAAACATTGAAAAACGAACTGGGTTCCCTCAGGAAAGCCTGGAGCCGACTCTCAGGCTCCTTGATGACTTGAATCTTGATTCGATTAAAGCAGCTGAATTAATTGCTGAAACTGCCAAGGATTTCAATGTCCCGGGAAATATTGATGCTTCTCAATATGCCAATGCAACCATTGTTGAAGTGGCTGATGCATTTCAGCAGGTTCTATCCGAGCAGGAATTGCCTGACAATCCAAGATCCGACTCATCCGGACAGATAGTGGTTACAGATTTACTCCTTGAACTCGTTGAAGATCGAACCGGATTTCCCCGGGAAAGCCTTTCGCTCACACTTCGGCTCCTTGATGACCTCAACCTTGACTCAATCAAAGCAGCTGAACTCATTGCTGAATCAGCACAAAAATTAGGACTACGGAGAGGAGTTGACCCAGCTCCTTTTGCTAACGCAACGATCGAGGAAATTGGTAGGGCTTTTGATCAGATACTTGCCGAGAGGAAAAAAACTACTGCCCCTGTTCAATCCACCCGAGAAACCTGGGTGAGGAACTTTGTTGTTTCATACGCTGAAGAGGAGTTGATACAGGATACCAGCGTTCAGGAAGTATCGGCACTGGACGAGGAAAACATTCTGATACTTACCGACGCACCTGATGAGCAACAAATTGTGGCTCTGAAGACACACTTTATCGAGCATGGCTCAGATGCGGTTGTCATTTCATTTCACGAGGCGGCGCAAAAAGCATTCAACGCCACCGAAGCGACATCCTCAACCATTATTGGCGTATTGCCGCGTTCAGTGCCCGAAACAACAACCTTTGACAAGCGGCTCCCCGAGGTTGTCGGCCGCCTGCAAACTCTTATTGCTTCCACTCGTTATGCAGTAAAGGACAGAAGGATTACCGTTGGGTTTATTCAATTTGGCGGCGGCGCATTTGGAACAGGACCCCAAGAGTGTGAGGTTGACCAATGCGCAACGGTTGCAATTGCAGCCAGCCTTCATTACGAGCTGCCCGATGCAAAAATTCGTGTACTGGATTTTGATCCGGACATAGACCCACAGCATTTTGTCCAAACAACCTGCGCAGAGCTTTTGACAGGACAACCTTTCGTTGCGGCCGGGCATGACAGCAATCTGCAGCGAAGAGTTCCGACCCTGCACCTTCAGGAACCAGCCAATTACTTACCCCGCTTGATCAGATGGACGCCTGATGATGTCATCCTGATTACAGGTGGCGCGAAAGGCATAACCGCTGAATGTGCGCTGGCCCTGGCTAAAGAAATCCGGGTAAAAGTGGCATTGGTGGGGAGTTCTTCTTTTGACCCGACTGACAGGACCGGTGAAATCGGCCAGACCCTGCAGCGTTTTCAGGATGCAGGGTTGCTTGCCCGCTATTACCAGTGCGATATGGTTGATGGAATCGCCGTTGAACATCTGATTCAAGATATCAAACAAAAACAGGGTGCGGTCACTGGCGTAATTCATGGCAGTGCCCTTAATATCCCCCGAGCTCTTCATACTGTCAGCAGGCAGGAAGCGCTGCAAGAGGTATCACCCAAGGTGCTGGGGGCCATTCACCTATGCCGGGTTCTGCAGGATGCACCACCTAAACTGTTGATTGGTTTTTCATCAATTATCGGTGTATCCGGCATGATCAGGAACGGCTGGTATGGATTTTCAAATGAGACCCTAAACCTTCTTCTGCAGCAATTCCATGATCAGCATCCCGAGACTTCTGTTTTGAGCATTGCCTATAGTATCTGGGATGATGTTGGGATGGGCGTTCGGATGGGTAGCACCAGCTACCTTGCAGGTCTCGGTATCGGCGCTATTCCGGCCGAAGAAGGTGTGCGCCGTTTTCTCCATTTGGCCCTCAATGATCCCGGAGAACAACAGGTTGTTGTTGCCGCGCGTCTTGCAGGCCTTGACACCATTACACCCAAACCATTTGCATTGCCAGCCAGTGCACGCTTTCTGGAAAAAATTATTTATTCCTATCCTGGAGTTGAAACCACGGTTCGCGCCCATCTCTCCCTGGAAAAAGACGAATACATCAGGGATCACCTCTGGAGGGGAACCTATCTCTTTCCTACGGTTTTTGGCCTTGAAGCAATGGCCCAAGCCGTCGCTCATGTTACCGGTGAGAGTAATTTTGATATGCTGCGTATTGAAGATATACGTCTAGAACGGCCCGTCACCGTAAACCCTGATGACGGCACGGAAATTGAAATCCATGCCCAGGTTCTTGAAAAAGAGAACGGGCAAAAAGGTACCAGAGTCAGAGCTGGAATTGCCACTAGCCAGACAGGTTTTACCACCGACCATTTTTCTGCAACCTTTGTTTTGGGAGATCTGAGCAACAGGCCAATCGAGGACATACAGCTACCAAATCAACCATTGGATATCGTGCCGCAACAAGATTTATACGATGGCAAACTCTTGTTTCAAGGCCCTATGTATCAACGGATAGAGAAGATATTTTCGCTTGATTCAAAAAGCTGTATTTTCCAAACGTTATATGATCCAGAGACCGGTGATCAGCAAAAGCATCAAAAAAGAATGCTGGGTGACCCCTATTATAGGGATACCCTCCTCCATGCCACTCAACTGCCTGTTTCTCAACATATTTGTCTTCCTTTAACAATAGAGAGCATTGAGCTGTACAAGTCTAAGCGGTTCGAAATGGCGTCTCTTTTTGGGGTTATTGATATCGAAAAACAAAACGACTCTGAGATTCACGCCAGGGTTACGGTTGTGGATGAAGCAGGACATGTTGTTGAACGTCTTCATGGATATGTTCTCAAAGTCATGGAACATCACCCTGAATACCCGGCAGCAGAGGAAATTGCCAGGCCGGATAAACACGATCTGAATATAGTCCGTGGAGAGCTGGCAAAGTACACGGTTAAACCGGGTTATCTCATGCCGGAAATATCAGTGCACCATATACCTGGATTGTCTGATATGGTAAAAGCAAAGCGGCACGAGTTGGAGGTGCCCCTAATAAAAGAACTGGTTGCCAGGTACCTGTTAGGGCAGCACTCCTCTCCAAACGATATCAAAATCCACTGGCAACCGTCAGGCAGACCTGAACTTTATACTGATTCTAACACTGCTGTTGATTTTTCCCTTGCCCATACAGGCAACTCACTCTTTTGTGTTGTGGGTGCAGGTAAACAGGGGTGCGACATAGAATCCATCACTACCCGATCACAGGAAGAATGGGTCGCACTTCTTGGCAATGACAGCAGTGACTTATTGCAACAGTTGCTCGATAGTGGTGACCCCCTTGATCATGCAGGCACAAGAATCTGGGGAGCCAGGGAAGCACTTATTAAAGCAGGTGAAGAAACAGGTTCAACCCTAACACTTCACAGCCGCGATGAAGGCTGTGTTGTTTTATGGAAAGAAAAATCAGTGAAAGGCAGGGCCGTTTTTACCTTTCCAGTTGAACTGACCAGAAAACCCGAAAAAATGATTGCAGTGATAGTTGAACATGCACCAACAGAAGCCCCATCTCTTTCTTCATCACATGACAGCACATTGACCGACGGACTAAACTTTGATGTAAATTCATATAAAATCGACATCAGGAAAGGGTTGCAAGGACAGCCAAAGTTTGTCTTTCAATTTCCTGTATCATTCAAAGAGGCATCGAACCCCAGCAGAACACTCTATTTTTCACAGTATTTTCAATGGCTCGGTAAATTGCGAGAATTTGCCATACAACCAATATATGCGAACCTTGTCGAATCGTTTTCAACGGGCAAAATGGGAATGGTAACCAATCATGCTGAAACAAATATTTTTGATAAGGTAACATCTGGTGATATCATAGAAGGACACACTTGGTTTAATTCTGTTGGCGGTAAAACTGATTCAACCGTCGAGATGTGTTTTGATTGGTGGAAAAGACTGCCTGATGGCAGTCGTAAAAAAGTTGCCTTCAGCACGATGAGTACAAGCTGGGTTGCTATTCGTGGACACGGAGTAGTTGAGGTACAACCGCTACCTGAATATGCCAAGAAATTTTTAAAGTCGGTTCTTCCCAAGTCAGAATCTAATTCTGACATCGCAGCTTCCTTACGTGGTGAATCAAACTCATCAGGCCTGTTTGGAAAAGAGCTATATAAGGAGCCTGCTGGACCTGTTAATAGATCGGCACTTTTGATGGAAAGAGTCTTCGACACGACCCTAGATGATTCTAACCTGGTCGGTAACATCTATTTTTCAAACTATTACATATGGCAAGGCCGAGTTCGAGACAGCTTTCTACATAACACCATGCCCGATTACTTTGGAATTTCTACCAAACAAGGTGAGTTCAGGTGTGTACACTGCAAGGTCAACCATATGAGTGAGGCTATGCCTTTTGACCGGATATCGGTCAGCATGTATTTGTTGGCTGTCTATGAGCGTGCAGTTCTATTTTACTTCGAGTATTTCCGTCTGGCGGAAAATGGAGAACACCATAAGCTGGGCTATGGTGAACATAAAGCAATCTGGCATGAACCGGATCAAGAGGGCGTTTGGAAACCAGCGGTAATCCCTGCAGTTCTTCAGGAGGCTCTTTTACCCAACAAATCAAAGGCCCTCAAAACACCACCTAATCAAAAATCTACCCCAGGTAAAAAGTACGATGTCGTTATTATTGGTGCAGGAATTGGTGGGTTAACAGCGGGCGCATTGCTTGCAAAGGAAGGTAAACATGTGCTGGTGGTGGAACAACACAGTAAGCCTGGAGGATTTTGTACTTCATGGAAGCGAAGAGTAAAACATAAAAGTAGAATATTAAATTTTACCTTTGATGCAGGGGTACACGATATTGCTATTTTTGGAAATTACAGCTCAACATTAAAAGTACTAAAAAACCTTGGAATAAGCAAAAATGTTCAATGGAAAAAAGTAAAACATGAATACCTGTCGCCAAAATTTCAATTTAAAATTCCAGAAAAACTTGAAGACTATATACGATTATTATGTGAAAAATTCCCAAAAGAAAAAAATGGGCTAGCCTCTTTTGGCAAAGAAATTGAAATTTGTTTCAATGAATTATATACAAAAAAACATTTGAGTAAAAACCTTAAAGAATTAAACATAAGCAAATGGAATAATGTGCCATTTAACAAGATGTTAAGCACGTTTATTCACGACAAAGAGTTAATAGAGATACTCTCAATGCTCACATATTACATTACAGATAATGCATCACTTTTGAATACGCTTACAGCTATACCTCTTTTTGGCTATTATATTAAAGGTGGAGGATATCCAATTGGTGGTCCACAAGCTCTTTCAGATACATTTGTAAATTTTATTAAAGAAAACAGAGGTGATGTTTTATTAAAATCTAAGGCATCAAAAATAATTATTGAAAACAATCAAGTTTGTGGTGTTGAGCTTGAAAGCAAAGAAGTCATATTTGCAGACAGAGTAATATCTAACGCAGATGTTCAACGAACATTTCTAGAACTTTTAGGAAAAGAATATTTACCCCGGCACCTCAAGAACCGTATTGAGTTGCTACGTTCTTCAAACTCAGCTTACCTTATCTCCTTGGGAGTAGATTTCGTTCCGGATATCAATTCTGCAACATTTATAAATGACAACAACGACGTAATGGTAATTACAGTCCCATCAAAAAATGATCCTTCACTGGCACCGCATGGTTATTCTTGCCTGACACTGATGAAGCTCCTTTCCAACAAAGAGGCAATATCCTGGAATCGGGATGACCCAAATTACGAAGCACGAAAAGAAAAATTTGGTGATGATTTAATCGTATTGGCAGAAAAATATTTACCGGGATTGTCAAGGCACATTGTTTTTAGGGAAGATGCGAGCCCCTCATCTTTTTATAAATATGTCGGCACTACCAACGGTGCTATTTATGGATTAGCGATTGATGATTGGAAACCCTCTACAAAGACAATAGTAAAAAATTTATATCTTACTGGCGCTGGCACAACTGCAAGGCCAGGGGTTGAAGATGCTGTTTACTCCGGGCTCACCGTGGCAAAAGAAATAGGTTCTAAAGAAACTATTGTAAACCACAATTAATCCTAGATGAATAGTTTAGTCTTAAAGAGGTAATTTTTAATATGAATGTTTTTGCTTTGTCAAGTTTATGCGTAACTACTTTATGCTCCATCTTGGCTGTTGTAGTAATGTATTTTGGCAAAACATCCCTCCATAGACTTCTCTTGCTGTTTAATTTGTCAGTATCGACTTGGGCAGCTGGACTGCTTATTGTTGGCCTTGCAAGTTCTTTATCAGAAGCTGTTTTTGGCTGGAAAGTAGCACATGTAGGGGGATATTTATTAGGACCTTTTTTTTACCATATGATGAGTATTTTTTGTGACTCTAAACAAAAGAATATTATTACAATATCATATGTTCAAGCAGCGATATTTATTTTTGCTACTATTTTCATAAGAGAATTTATAAGTGAAACCAAGTATGTTTTTGACCTCTACTTTATACAGCCCAACATCATTTACTCAATTAGTGTAGCGATCTATTTTTTATTGGTTTTACTCGGATTTGCTAAAGTTATCAATTCTCTCAAAACGACAAACGGACACAGAAGAACACAGGCTATATACAACATAGTAGGCTTTTTATTTGGATTTATAGGCGGCAGCACGACGTTTCTCCCCATATTTAATATTAATATCTATTTTCCTTACGGGAATTTTGGAATAGCTCTTTATGCATTAGTACTTGCCTATGCAATCCTTCGCCATCACCTGATGGATATTCAGCTAGTATTTAAAAAAACAATTGTATACTCGTTGTCTGCAGGCATTATATCAATTTTCTTTGTCATGGTTTTATTACTATTGACTAGAACTTTTTATTTTTTTGTAAAAGCCGACTCTTTTTTTGTTACTTTTTTGGAAGTCATCATTATTGCGACCATTTTTTATCCACTAAAATCTTTGGTAGAAAGTATACTTGATAAATATTTTTATAAGTTGAATGTTGACTACGCTTCTCTCATAAATACAATTTCAGATAAACTAACGAGAACTGTTAACCCTGACGAAATAAGAAAATTCATAATTGATACAATTTTTTATGGTCTCAATTTAGAGAGAGTATTGATACATACCCGCATAAATAACGACTTCAAGGTTTATTATTTAAAGGATAAGGGATCTGGAATTAATCTGAACTCATATCAAAATAAGTCGCATTTAGTTAAAGATAGCTCAGATTTAATCCAGCTTTTGCTGAAACGAAAAAATATAGTCAGGAGTGATGCTCTAGTTAACAGTATTGAAGAGCAACGTGTGAAATCAATAGAGCAGGCCCTTGAACCGTATGGAGGAGAGATCGTTGTTCCTGTTTATGTGGAAAAAGAACTTACCGATATACTCATTCTTGGAAAAAAATCCTCTGGTGACGCCTATACAGATGAAGATGTTAACTTTCTGCAGACAGTTGCAACCCATGCTTCGATTTCCTTAAAAAACGTAGCTCTGTATAAGGAACTTGAGGCTCTAGTTGATGAAAAGAGAAAGGAAATTAAGGAACGTAAAAAGGTCGAAAGGGAGAAAAAACACCTTATGAACCAGCTCCAACAATCACAGAAAATGGAGGCTGTCGGGCAGCTTGCTGGAGGAATCGCACATGATTTCAATAATATTCTATTTGTTATTTTAGGGTACTGTGATTTAGTTCATGCTGAAGTGGGTGTTCAGAACAAACAACTGGCCGAGGATGTCGACGCCATAAGAGATGCAGCTCGAAAAGCATCTGATCTCACCAGTCAGCTTCTAGCATTCAGCCGCAAACAGGTCCTAGAAATGCAAGTTGTATGTTTGA
>CAMYOP010000109.1 GCA_947260045.1 uncultured Desulfobulbaceae bacterium | reverse complement strand
ACGATGATATTAACAGGAAGTTTTTGCTGCTCCAGATTTGCGGTTACTGTCAAGGGTTCTTCTTCAACGATCCAATCATGCTCGATGGTTTGAATCTGCTCGAGTAAATCGGTCAAATCAACTGGTTTTTCAATGAAATCAACCGCGCCAAGCTTCATTACCTTGACAGCGGTATCAACAGCACCATAAGCGGTAATCATGATAGCGCGGACATGGGGATTATTTTCTATCATTTTTGCCAGAACGTTCTCACCAGTCATATCCGGCATTTTATGATCGAGAACAACAAGCTGAATAGGCAGATCATGAAAGAGTTCAATCGCCTCATGGCCATTAGCTGCTGTAAAAACATGAAAACCTTGTTTCTCCAAAAAGCCTTTGAGCATATCTCTCTGGACCTGTTCATCATCTACCACAAGAATTTTCAGGTTCACGTTTTTTTATCCTTCACGAAAATAGTAATCTATAACATATAGCAGGTATGTCATCTCCCTGCGGGTTCAAACGGCAGAGTGACTGTTACTTGAAATACTTCTTTTTCGGGAACATTTAATTGGATGTTCCCTCCATGGGCCCTTATAATACGGAGACTTAGAGACAGGCCAAGCCCGGTCCCTTGAATTTTAGTTGTGTAATAAGGCTCGAACATCTGCTCTAGCATTGAGATGTCAACATCCCGTACTTTGTTTTTAATTTTCAGCACTACAAACTTTCTTTCCTCGGTCAAAACTATTTCGATAAAACCACCATCCGGTTGTGCTTCAAAACTATTTTTAAAAAGGTTTTCCATAACCTGTCCTAATAAGGCCTCATCAGCTTGTACAGTCCCTCGAAAATTGCATTTAGATGACAATATTATTTTGTTTTGCTGACATTGTTTTTGATAGAGATCAAGAGTAGCGTTGACAAGGTTGCAAAGTGATACACTATCGTATTGAAGATTTATGGGCTGCGAGTGTTTTTTAAGATTTGTTACAATTGCACTGGTTCTGAGAAGTGCCTTTTCCATTGAGTCTACAAGTTTTTTGTACTCATCATCCAGCTCAGTCTCAAAACGCAAACGCTGTAGCCCCATACCGATCGCATTGAGCGGATTTTTAATTTCGTGACTAATTGTCGCTGTAGCCCTTCCAAGAGCTGCCTCTTCATTCTGCTGGGCAAGTTTGCGCTCAAAATCCTGTGACCTTCTGAAAGAGATTTTCTGATGCCTGAAAAGCAACCAGGAAAAAAATAGCCCCATTAAGGCAAGTATGATGCTTATGGCAATAAATTCTCTTTGCATCTGATTAATGGTATGGACATATCTGTTTGCATCAATTCCAACGATGAGGGTTCCTGACTCAAAAGGCATTGTGGTTTCTGCAATATTATTATTCCTCTCTCTTATCAAAATAACTTTAGGAGCACCGTCACTGTTGCTTATCATACTCTTGTCTAACCGAGCATAACGAATTAAAGGTAACTTGTTGATTTGCATGAGAAATCGATCAAGGCCTATTTTCATTGACAGTTTTTCAGTCCCAGAAGAATCAAACCCGATTATAATGCAGCCCGATGCACTGCTGAGTGTTTTATTGAGCACATAAAGACTCTGTTCACTGAGATAAAAAAAAGGTGTATCTTCGGCTTGGCAGGTCGCTATTGACGACCAACCGGATGGTCCTGATACAGTACCCATTCCATGACGTATCACTGAAATTCCGGCAAGATTTGCCTCTTTAGCAAAAGCATCTAATTCATTACCTGAAAACGGTTCAATAGAATCCAAATAATCGATAAATTGTGCTGAACCGCTTAAAAAATCTTGGACAGTTTTTTCCAAGGCCAGCTGCGATGTAACAGAATTCTCAGCACTCAGTCTAAACATTCCGGCAAGCATCCGGCTATGATCGGAGACTCTTTTAACAAAGCTTTTCTCAGCCTGATCTGATTGCCAGTAAAAATAACCGAGCACGGTGAGGATCAGAAACCCGAAGGCAAGAAGATTTCCTTTCCATGAAGGACCGAAATCATGGTCAGTCTTTTTACCGGTTTGTCTGAATTGATTTTTGATCATTTGGTTACTATATTTAAACGACTGGTATTCTAATAATGCATGAGCTGTTAAGTATTACTTGTAGCGGCCTCTCCAACCTTTGCCAAGCCTTTTACGGACCCCGGATTTATCCTTATTCCATCCACGTATCCCGCAGATATCAACTGCCTCAAAAATATTCTGCTCAGGATGGTAGACACCCCAAACACGAATCAGCTCTCCTTCCTTCACACAGGGAGGCAAGAAGCTCAGTTCAGATGTTTCTGCCAGTCTCACCACATAGGCCAAATTCTTCTTTCCCTCCAATTCTACATCCAGCTGAGATCTTTTCAAATCCGAGGGGTCAAGAGGACTCAGGACGAATTGTTGTAATGATCTGTCAACTGCAAGAACCCGACCCATCACAAAGTCCATGGCTATCCCATCTGCAACCAGATTCAGGAAAATGACAGAGGCAAGACAGGTTTGTAATAAAAGAAACTTAAACCGAAAACACATATGATCCACAATTATTTTTTCACACCCATGGGGCGGTTGCATTACAATACCAGTGCAAGATTAATTCACCACGAGCATGGCCCTCTTTTAGACAAGATGAAAAAGGACCTTCTTGGTCAAAGTCATACCTTCACTTGTTGAAGTTGATTGACAACAATCATACCGCAAGAGCAGGATATTTTGAAATACACAGTGCTGAGAACAATAGTGTAGAATCTCTTATATCCTTATCTCTTGCGGTTACTCTGATGTCGAAGAAATAAACAGAATCTTATTTTCTCCTGCCTTTTACTTCTATTTTTCTAGCGGTGAAAACATTATCGATATAACGTCCTTCGACCTCTACAGATGAGCCAACACCAGGCTTCCCATACTCTTTTTCAATATAGGTATCTGAGTTTACCTGAACTCTTTTTCCACTAATAATCCAGGTACCTGTAATACCATCCGGAATTTGCTCAACAGTACCATAGAACTCATTCTCATACCTTTCATTATGCTCATACTTTTCATTATGCTCATAATATTCTTTTTTGTTCTGTCTTTCATGTTCACTGGCATTTCCTAAACTTACAAATACCCCCGAAAGAAGCAGTGCACTTATAATAATAGCTGTTTTTTTCATAATTTTTTCCTCTTACAGTATGATTTCTAATTAGAATCCCAATGTTTTTAGAAGTTCAGATCTTGCTTATCTGGTAAGTGCAATTACTTGCTCTACCACCGGCCACCGCCTCGATTTCCACCTGCAGCAGATCCTTTTCTGCCCTTTCCCATTCCTTTATTAAGACCGGAACCATCACGTAGTGCATTTGCTGGTTTTCCCATATACTTTTGTTGCTCTTCCTGGCTCATGTTGTTTACCCTTTGTTGCCATTCAGTCCTGAAAACATTTCTTTCTTCAACCGTGAGATTTTGCATGGTGCCACGCTTTGCTGCAAGTTCCTCAGTTGTCATTGCACTATAGTTCGTTTGGGCCCAAGCAGGGGTAGCTGATATACTCAAAGTAACAATCATTGCTGCAACCAGGTTTCGTTTGTTGATTTTTGTAGTTTTCATAATGTATCTCCTGTTATTTTATTAACGAATATCTCCTACAGTGATCATTTCAATTATGGTGCCTATTTCTAAAAACTATTTTTTATTATTAATTTTAGACACTTGAACGAAACTATCCGAACTGTTTTATTCGACAAATCATAATTTTTTCGACAAAATTGTCGAACTCTCTA
The DNA here is from genome assembly GCA_947260045.1 of uncultured Desulfobulbaceae bacterium. Lineage (GTDB taxonomy): Bacteria > Desulfobacterota > Desulfobulbia > Desulfobulbales > Desulfobulbaceae > CAMYOP01. Next base: position 4,706 of record CAMYOP010000109.1, on the reverse strand, counting down.
TATGAGTTGAAAAAGAGTTTCTACCTGAATCGCTTGCATGCGTTGTTTTGTTGTCCTTTTCTAACCGTTTCTAAGTAACTGATTCAAGAGGACTTGATAAAATATTCTTTTCCCCTATCAAACAAAGCCTACGCCCCTCTATCTTTTGGCATAATTTGTGCATAACTCTCTGTATTGTACAGCAACTATATCCAGGTGAATAAACAAGAAAAACTAAGGGAAAATATCCTGATCAAAGGAATATTCAATGGGTAACCCAATTAGACTCTTAAGAGCCATATCAAACTCAAACCGGCTTAAGATGCTCAAATTGCTTGAATCAAGAGAATATTGAGCCGATGAGTTCCATCGTCTTCTTAATATCTCACCACAGACTGCCTCAAAACAGCTGAAGGTTCTTGAAAATGCTTGCCTGATAAAAGGACAAAAAGAAAAGCAGTGGGTGTGCTATCAACTCGAACTGGACATAAATCCAGACAGTACAAAAATTTTTACCAAAGACGTTCTCGATTCAATGTCTGGCTCAACTGAGATAAATAAAATATTAGAGAAACAACTTGGCAGAACTTCTGATTGTGAATCAATTAGCAGTCAAAAGATAAACTTAAAACCTATTCATATAAAATTTAATACATATTCTTTTGACAGGAGACACCATGTCATTAATTAAAGCGATGCAGCTAGAGAAAACCTATGTGACTGGAGACATTGAGGTAAAAGCCATCCGTGGTGTCGATTTCACAATTGAACCGGCTTCCTTTGTGTCTTTTATCGGCCCTTCCGGCAGTGGTAAAAGCACCCTGCTTAACATGATAGGCTGTCTTGATCCTCCAACCGGTGGCAAACTGATTGTAGCTGACCAGGATATAACAAATCTGGCACGGAATCAGGCTGCTGATTTCCGTGGCAATACCATCGGCTTTGTCTTTCAGGATTTCAACCTCATTCCGGTACTCACTGTGTACGAAAATATCGAATACCCTCTCCTGATGGTACAGAAATGGTCAGTTGGAGATCGAAAAAAACGGGTAATGTCTCTGCTTGAGGCCGTTGGAATGGCTGATCAGGCTGACAAATACCCCAGCCAGATCTCCGGTGGACAAAAGCAAAGGGTTGCAGTTGCCCGTGCGCTGGTTACAAATGCCAAATTGGTGCTGGCCGATGAACCGACCGCCAATCTGGACCGTGAAACAGCGAATCGGATAATTAGTATGATGAAAACCATGCGTGATGAATTTCAGACTACTTTCATTTTTTCCACCCATGATCCTAAAGTCGTAAAAAGCGCTGAAGTCATATTCACCATTGAAGACGGCAAGCTCCAGAAAAATGGTAGTGAAGTTGGAGGAACCCATGTTTAATATATTGAAAATGGCAGCAAAAAACCTGACCCGCTACCGCAGACGCACCTTTTTAACCACCATGCTTATCACCCTGGGCGTCGTGGCGGTCCTTCTTTTTGTTTCGGTTTCCGGATCTTTCAAGACCATGATGATCGGCCAGATAACCGACTCCATGCTCGGCCACCTGCAGGTACACCGCAAAGGATACCTTGCATCCATTGACAGCTTGCCGCTCAATAAAAATCTCAACCAGAAACAGGTGAAGAAGCTGGAAGAGATTCTCCGTAGTGAAGAAGCTGTTGAATCGTATACATTCAGGATAAAACTGGGCGCCATGTTCAGTAACTATGCAGAAACGACCAATATCCGGCTCAATGCGGTAATGCCTGACAAAGAACTGCAGACAATGCCTCTTCTTGGTGACCGAATCATTGAAGGTGAAAAAGAGGGACTGCTCAAAAAAGGAGAAATTCTTTTACCGGAGCTCATTGCCAAGGGTATGAAAGTCAAGGTCGGAGACACAATTGTTCTTGTCGCCAATAACAAAGACGGTTCGGTCAATGGCCAATCTTTTTTAGTAAGAGGTGTGCTGGAGGGTATATCGGGTCCGGGTGGACGTGATGGCATCATGCATCTGGAGGATGCCAGATCTCTTTTGCGGATAGAGGAAATGGAGGTGAGTGAAGTGGCCATCAGGCTCAAATCCATTGACCAGATGGAAGATGTCTTCAATGGGCTGAAAGCCCAGTTGTCCTCCATGACTAATAAAGAGGGAAAACCTGTCTTTGAATTACATACCTGGGAGAAACTTTCACCCTTTTTCAATATTGCCAAAATGATTGATTTGATGACCCTGTTTATCAAGGTCATGCTGGTGGCTATCGTCCTGGTTTCCATCATGAATGTCATGATCATGGCAGTCTATGAACGTATCAATGAAATAGGAACCATTGCGGCCATAGGTACTCGTCCAGGGAAAATCCTGGCACTGTTTGTCACTGAAGGTTTCCTGCTTGGCCTTTTAGGCACAATTTCCGGTACAATAATCAGTTTGATTGGTATCACGGCAATGAACCTGTCGAAGCTCACCTTCAACTTTGGACGCCAGACAGGCCTGGAGCTTGCTCCAACCATTGACGCCAGTGATATTGTCGTAACCGTACTCATTGTTATCTTCATTGCTGTGCTCGGTAGTCTGCAACCTGCCCTCAAGGCTGCAAGAATGGACCCTATTGCAGCACTGAGACATGTTTAAAACTATTAAAGGAGAAAACGTATGAAAGTCAAAAATCTCGTGTTCGCCACTTTTACCATTATGATTATTGTGAGTCTTGCCGCGGTATCCTTCGCGGGCGATCCCTATATTGGGGTGGCGGCAGACAGTAAGGAAACAAATGCTGTCATCAGTTCGAAGGCCGCCAGAGCCCCCTACTTTTTATTATATGACCAAAAGGGTGCATTTCTTGAAGCTACCATGAACCCTGCCATAGATCGTCCCGGCGGTGCAGGGAATGCTGCAGCAACCTTCCTGGCTGAGCATAAGGTAAAAAAAGTTGTGGCCGGTGATTTTGGCAGCAAAATGACCAAGGCCCTGCAGGAGTTACAAATAGAATATTTAAAAAAAGAAGGAGTTGCCGATGTTGTGGTTCAAACTATTATCAATGAACAGTAATTGGATACCAGTTCTGTTTCTGCAGATATTGTTGCTTGCATGTTTTGTCATGCCCGCCGGAGCTGTAGATGGCGCTGACATTCTCAGCCAGGTTGACCGGAATCTCCAGCCGGAAACCTATGAGATGTACCGAAAACTGATCAATGTAGAGCCCGACGGCTCCAAAAAGGAGTTCGTCCTTTATACCGTAAAAAAAGGTCAGGATAAAATGATCGCGCTCTTCCTGTCACCTGCCAGTGAAAAAGGACGCTCCACCCTGCGCCTTGGTGAGAACATGTGGCTTTATATCCCGAATGTCGGCAAGCCCATTCGCATCACCAGCCTGCAGTCAGTTATCGGCGGCGTGTTCAACAACTCCGACATCCTCCGTCTTGATTATAGTGCTGAGTATGACGTGGCCGGGGTTAAAGAAACTGACACCACCTACCTCCTTGACCTAAAGGCAAAAACAAATGCGATTGCCTACGACCAGCTGAAGATGGTGGTGGACAAAAAGGCCCTGGTACCGACCACCATTGAATGCTATGCAGCTTCCGGCATGCTGATCAAGACCCTTTACTATAAAGAAACAAAGGATTTTGGTGACGGTGTTGTACGGCCATCAGTCCTCGAGACAGACAGCCCGCTCTACAAAAACTATAAATCCGTCATGATCTACGCCAAAATCCAGAAAAAGGATCTGGCAGATGAAGTATTCACTCTCAATTATCTGTCAAAGGTCGAGGAACTGCGATAAGCTTTCATCTTTTTTTGATTGAAGGAAGTATCATGTCTCATAACCATAATGTCTCAGATAAACCCAAGGGATTGGTAGATCAGTTTAACATGCTCTGGTTTATCATGGCCCTTGGGTTCGGCGGCACCAGTATTGCCGGTTTTGCATTCCTGAATAATACCATGCTGCGGAATCCTCCTTATAAAGGCATGCTCTACCTCGATAAGATCAACAAATTCACGGTGAATATGGGTGCTCTGTATCAGACCGTCACCGGGTATATGAAATTCCATATGCTCTTTTTCGGAATTTTTCATCTGGCATGTCTGGCTGGCTGTACAATACTTTATATACTCTGGCGCCGGAAACATCCTGGTCAATACCAGGAGCTCCATGGAGACACCCAGAGAAACTCCGTGCTCATGGCACCGGTGGTTGCCTATGGCATGGCCTTTAACGTTTTTCTCGTATTAGGTTACGTTTTTATAGACTGGATGCGCATCAATGTTCAACTGCTCTTGCCATACGCTGCGGGTGCTTATTTTCTGCTCTGGCTCTGGACCCTTTTGACGGCCATTAAACTCCAGGTCGGAGCTCTGGAAAAAGGTTTTGATATTGCAAGCATGCACTTCGGCTGGCTGCTCATACCCTTTGCCCTTGGCATGACAAGTGTTACCGGATCAGGTATTTCCTATCTTGCCCATGGCGCACTGGCTGATTTTGTTTTTGTTCTGTCTGTCACGACCTTTACCATGGCTGTCTTTCTTCTCCTGGTAAAGGTGTTCAGCCTCTTCAAAACCCACTATGCAAAAGGTCTTCCTGAAAAAGTAGAATTTTTACCATCTTTCTTCATGGTTGTGCCAATCCTTACCATTCTGACTATTTCCGCATTACGGTATGGTTTATTTTTTGAACACAAATTCCATGTAAAACTCCCTGAAGCACTCTACTCTTTTGTGGCGATAGGAGTTTTTAG
>CAMYOP010000108.1 GCA_947260045.1 uncultured Desulfobulbaceae bacterium | reverse complement strand
TATCCATTATCAGATTATTCCTTACGTTTTGCTCCCTGAGCATTTTCATCCAGCTACCGATTCAAGGGTATGCAAAAGAAGAAACACCTGACAACATCCTTATCATGTTTGATATGTCCCATTCCATGACCAAAGCCATTCCCCATTCTCCAAAGGGGCCTGCTAAAATACACCTGGCAAGAGAGGCATTTGCCGAGGTTATGGATAGTGTCAACGTCGAAACAAACATTGCTCTTCGCCTATTTGGCCAAGGCAAAAGTGGACAAAAACAAAGTGATTGTAAAGCAAGTGAGCTGGTTGTTTCATTTGGAACGGACACGGGAGAGACAATCACTAGTGTAGTTGAGCAAAGTAAGCCCGAAGGGCATCAAACACCTCTCGCATTAGGACTTGAGCAAGCATTTATAGATGTACAAGACTTACAGGGCCTGACTAAAATAATTTTGATTTCAGATGGCGAAGAGACCTGCGAACAAGATCCGGAGCAGCTTGCTCAAAAATTTTCCCTCAAAGGCATTTCAATTGATACCATCGGTATAGGGAGCCCAGGAGACTTTGCTCAGCTTGGCAGCATCGCCCTTGCAGGTGGAGGACGTTTTTTTCTTGGTGACAATTTATCAAATATACAAAAAGCACTCCAGCTTACTCTGCCACCCGCTTCTCAAACGCAAGTTTCAGCCATCCGCCTTGACAGTGGCCCGACAGTTGTTGCTGGTAAAAATAATCAAATATTATCGGCTTCAGCAGGCCCAGAAACGACAAGTGCCACCATGGGCGATAGCGGAAGCGGTCTGGTTCGAGTTATCCCTGTTCCGACACCTGAAAAACTTAAACTGGAAGAAACTGCCACGAACAAACAAAGCAAACAGTCAGATGAACCAGTCATGAATCTTGAGCTGATCCTGGATGCATCTGGCTCCATGATGAAAAAACTTGACGGTATCCATAAAATCAAAATAGCAAAACAGGCCCTCAAGGAAACCGTGAGTTCACTTGATAGTGACCTGATCCGTCTTGCCTTTCGAGCCTACGGTTTTGACAGCAACCTTGAAAAAACCAAGGAAGCCTCCTGCCCTAACACTGAACTGCTTGTTAATTTTACCCAAGGTTCATCCACTTCTATTGAGGTGGCTGCTGAAAAATTAAGTGCTTATGGCTACACGCCAATTGCGGAGAGCTTACGCCTGGCGGGAAAAGATCTAAAAGCGTATAAGGATAACAAACCCACCATTATTTTAATCAGTGACGGGGAAGAAACCTGCGGGGGTGATCCAGTCGCTGTCATTGGTGAGCTTCATAAAGCTGGGATTGATGTACAGGTGCATGTCATAGGCTTTGACATTGATGAGAAAACGCGGCAGCAGCTTAAAGCAATAGCCAAAGCAGGTCATGGTCAGTTCTATGACGCCCTTGATTATAAGATGTTAATTGAGAGCATGCAGGCAATCATTGACTCCATACAGGGAACAGTCATGGAGCTTGCGCCTGGACGTTTCATCAGGCCTGTTATGGGCGGCATAGACATCGAACAAGCTGTAACCCTCGTACCCGGGCGCTATACGCTCAAAGATCACATCATGAAAAAACAAGCTTCTTATTTTTTCGTTCCATCTCAAAAAGGGACCTATACCAGTATCAGAGGATACATTCAGGCAAAAGGCCTGACTAAAAACCGAGAGGGTGACCTGAAAGAGGCCAAACATGCCCTTGGAGGATTTACCATATTTGTTTATGACCAGGACAAACGCCTTCTAAAAGGACGTAAAACCCTGGTTCGAGGAGAAGTTGGCAGCCAGGAATATACCCACTTTATGGATCTCACAGGCCAGGGCTTTTACTTTGCCATTGGTGATGATTATGCCCGTGTCCACAAAGACGCTCTTTTTGACGTACTGAGCCAGGATGCATCTGATATTCATATTGGCAAAGAAGCTCCAATGGATACAAAAAACCAGGTACTTTTACTTCCTCTAAATGATACGTCCGTGGGTCACCTAGGCCTGGAGGACTCCATGGACACCTACCAACTGGCCGGTCCCTTTGAAAAAGGTGAAAGCTTACACCTTACGATCAATTTTCCAAGAAAGGACTACAGGTTTCGGATTGATCTGTATGGTGAAAATGGCAGTAAACGATTCAAGCGATTTGTAAAAATGGTAGGTGCAGCCACTCTTGAGGTCACCCTTCCCCAAAAACAAAAAAACATTTTTATCACCATCAGGGATAATAATCCGAAACTGTATAATATATTTTCCAGTTATACCATTGGGGTAACATCAAAAAATCTCAAGTAAGGGGCCCAGTTGCAAAAACTATTATTTACATGTGCCACTTTCCTCTTCTGCTGTCTTTTTTATCAGCCAGCAACAGCTGGGACCTATCCACTTGCAGATGGAAACGATATAGAAAAAGTTCTGAGCGTCTACTGCAAAGAAATGATCAGGCTTCACCTACCAAGGCCCAAAAAGGAGCAAAAGCCCACATCTCTTGTGATGACCAGCTCTCTTACCCGCTCCTTTTGGAAATTAAAAAATAGAGATACAAATCTGCCATCCATGAAGAGCAACCTGTTTTTTGCCATGTATCAACCAAAAGCCTGGAAAATTGAAAAAATACAGGAAGCTGGTGATTTTGCCAGAGCAACTCTCCTTATGACAGTGGGTAATCTAATACAGGCAAAAAAAAATCCTTCCAAAATAGTCCATTACACTCTTGTTCGCGTATCAGACAACTGGTACCTCACAGGTTTTAAAGAAGAAGGGAGTAGCCTGAGCAAAGAAAAAACAAAGGAACAGGATCAAAACAAAAAGACCAGTGCTGTCCTTTCAGGGTTTAAGCCTAAAGAAGTTTTATCTACATATCTTGAAGCTCTAGAAGCAGTTTTTCGCGACAAAGGTAATGATGCAGGCCAAAATCCAGCGATGCATTTTCAAAAAGCAGTTATCAGCACCAAATATTTCTGGCAAAAAGGCCCCCAAACCAATCGAGCCGCAAGCAGGTCAGCATCTCTCTTTGTTACCATGCAACCAACAAGTTGGAACATTGAGACTATTACGATAACAGATAAGGAAGCCGTAGGGCTTGTCAGCATTATTCCTCAAAACCAAGCCATGGCAAACCTTGTCTCAAATGGGGTTCACTACAAACTCATTTATGAAAAAGACAGCTGGTTACTCACAGACTATAGCCCATCAGGGTTTTCCAAATAATTGAGACACGCAGTATAGGACTTAAACCATGTATTGCTAACGGACTATTTCCATGAACATTTTACCAATGTTACAAAACAAAAAAATCATTTTCGCCTCTCTCCTCTCTCTTCTTTTTATATCCTTTACTCCACCTACAGCTTATGCATTGAGCGAGTACATGCAGGATCAATTTGAAGACATGCTTAAAGACTGGGCAAATGGGCTTGCCGACCGAACAATCAGTGGTGAAAGTATCAGCAATGCCCAAGCTGCAGAGGAGTACTTCGATGAAATTCAAGGTGACTATGATACCCTTGGAAAATATGAATCAGCCTGCAAATTCGATGAAGCCTGCTATCAATGCATGAAGGAGCACGCCGAACTTTCCGAAAAGCTGATAATCGCTCTGGAAAAAGTCCATGTTATCTACCTACGTACAATGAAAAAATATGAAATGAAAGTGGCTCTTGCCGATGCAGCGGCCAACCTTGGGCAATATGCCAAATACGCCTGGCTTATGCAAAAAGGAAGCCCTCGTTCAGAAATGAATGTGGCCAAGAAAAAGTTTGAAGATAAATATGATAGTTCACAGGCCAACAAACTGGATAAACTTAATACAGCCCTTGTTGCAATCGGCTCCTGTGAAGCCCAGTTTATGAACAACCCAAACTGGTACAACATAAATGCGCTGCCTATCTATGTACAGTTGACTATCCGATACAAACGCTAGGGGACTCTAATGAAATATCCAATTATAATTCTATGTGGGCTCCTGCTTACAAACCTTTTCGCTTCTCTGGCCTTTTGTGATGCTGGCAAAGAAAAAGACAGCGGCGAGACTCTGAAAACAGCAATGCGGATTCTGCTTAAGGATACAAAAGAGGCTCCCAAGGGGAAGATGGCTGTATTTGACGGACTACTTGGCACAGGTGACACGGTCGACACCTACGCTATCAGCCCCACAATCATGAAAGATCGATATGTTTCCATCTTATTTTTCAGTAAAAGCCAGGCCAGTTTAATGGTGCGAGAAAAAAAGACAGACAAGATTATTGCCAGGACCAGCGGCGAGGGTAAGCCACTTGAAGTGATCACTTCAGGAAATATATATCTACAGATAAAAAATGAAAATAGTACGGAAAAAAATGAGTATAAAATTGCGCTTTGGCTTGCGCCAAAAATAAAAAAATCCAAAGAAAAAGAGGTCAGTGTCGGTAAAAATATCAAACCGCCTCCAGCTGATTTCACTCTTTTCAAAAAACCTGAATAGCAAGGTATTGTAGCTCTACAAATACTGTTTGAATCGATCAAAATCTGTCAATTGGACCAAAAAGTGCAACAACACGCTAGGACTGATTTTTTTGCCTGGCCTTCAACAGTAACAAATCTTTTTTCGCTGTCTGCTTGTGAAAAATAGCACAAAGTAGTAAAAACACTTTGCAAAACTATGTGATTAAGACGTTTTAACTTGGAAAGCACAGGTACAAACGAAAAGGCAATGAAAGCGGACAACAACAATAAACTTGGCATTTTCCCTTTTATTATCGGGGGATTATCATTCATACCGCTCATAGGCATTATCTTTGGTATTCTTGCGATAGTCTGGGGTATCAAAACCGAGAAAGTTGGTGGCAGAAAATTAATTATTATTGGCTCCATCGGCTGCTGGATGACGGTGGCTGCCTACGCTCTTCTTCTCTTTTTCGACGTTATGAAACCAGGCGGCATGTATGGTGATATGCGCTCTCAATCTGCCCAAAAAAATCTTCAGGAAATTGTCAAAATAGTTGAGTTTTACAAAACTCAAAACGGCTCCTACCCTCGCTCCCTCGAAACCCTCGTTGCCAACCTTGACCAAAAAGGTCAAAAAATAATCAACGATCCCACCACTATAGGACAAAAAGAAGGTTCCAAAACCTTTTACTACGAACTGACAGACGGTGGTAATGGCTATTATCTCTTTAGTGTCGGGCCAGATGGAACACCTTTTACAGGTGATGATCTTCAGCCGGCAATTGAGATCAATAAGCACTCCAATCTTGGGCTCAAAACATCTAGATAGGATCTTCTGCTGCCCCTCTCTTTTAGAGTATTATTATTTCAACAATTCCTGCCAATCTAAGCTGTCAAAGGTTTTACGGAGAGAGTGATCATCTTCGCAGATAAAGATTTCAATATTTTCAAATGTGGACTGAGCAAGAGGTATGACCACCTTAGGCGGGGTCACCGAATCCTGACTGCCTATGATAAGTTTTGCTGGCACCTTCAACTTAGTGACTGGTGGGCTAAACTCTGCAAAATTTAAGGCAGGGGCGAGTAAAATGAGCTTTCTTACTTTGAGGGGATTTGCCTGGGTATATTGCGTTGCCATCAGGCCGCCAAAACTTGATCCTACCAGGACAAGGTCTTTTACATTTTCTGCCAAATTCTCCAGCTTTCGCATTCGTTTTGCAAGTGACCCTGTGAAATCCGGCACCATCATCTCTTTAAATTTTTGACTGAAATATTTCCCTTTATACCCCAAACTGGAAGACTCCAGCCCATGTAAAAAAATCTGTTTACAGTTCTCCATCTCTCCTCACGACATCTTACTTTCTATTATTTTTCCTACCCTGTTCAACAGTGAAGAAATACTTTCAGCTTGACATATCCGCCTATGCGGATATACATAAGGAACAAATCAAATACCTTTTACACGTTAGGCAAAAATCATGCTGCAAACAAGTCCTTCTGCAAGTACACAGAAAAAACAAACTGACAGTGATACTGCTCATCTTCAGGTGCTAAGCTCTGCCCAGGTCTTTAAGGCCTTGTCCGAAGAGATTCGCCTCCGCATCATCGGCCTTCTTCTCTGCGGAGAGCTCTGTGTCTGTGATTTAATGGCCATACTTGATCTCCCCCAATCAACCATTTCCAGACACCTTGCCTACTTAAAAAATACAGGCTGGGTTCGCGGAAGACGCTCTGGAGTCTGGATGTATTATAAAATTATAAAACACAGTGACCCCTTACTTGCAGAGCTCTTCACTTCGATCCAGCAACATATCCAGCAATTGGCTCAAGTTGAGCATGACCAAAAAGCATTATATCAATTTCATGTTGAAAAAAACAAAAACAGCTGTGGCTGATCTTTTGATTCATGCCAACTGGCCTTATCTTTAGCCAGAAGGAGTATCATCATGCAGGCAAGCAAAAAACAATTATCTTTTCTTGATCGCTTTCTCACGCTTTGGATCTTTCTGGCAATGGGACTTGGTGTACTAACAGGTTATTTCTACACTGGCGTTACCGATCTTATTAATTCCTTTCAGGTCGGTACCACTAATATTCCCATTGCAGTGGGCCTCATTTTGATGATGTATCCGCCCCTTGCAAAAGTGCGTTACGAAAAACTCCATGAAGTGTTTCGAAACAAAAAAGTACTGGGCCTCTCCCTTCTCCAGAACTGGGTTATCGGGCCTGTGCTTATGTTTGCCCTGGCAATTACATTTTTAGCCGATCAGCATGAATATATGGTCGGTCTCATCCTCATCGGCCTTGCCCGTTGCATAGCCATGGTTATCGTCTGGAATGACCTTGCAGATGGTGATCGTGAATATTGTGCCGGACTGGTTGCCTTTAACTCCATTTTTCAAGTCCTGTTTTTTTCGCTGTACGCCTGGTTCTTTATTACACTGCTCCCTGCAAAAATTGGACTCCAGAGTGATGTGGTTAACATCTCCATCGGTGAGATAGCCAAATCTGTTTTTATCTATCTGGGCATCCCCTTTATTGCTGGTATATTTACACGGTTTGCAGGAGTGAAGCTGAAAGGAGAAGACTGGTACCAACAGCAACTCATCCCAATGATCAGCCCACTTACCCTTATCTTTCTACTCTTTACAATTGTAGTCATGTTCTCACTTAAGGGGGAATATATTGTCGAGTTGCCCTTTGATGTATTTCGTATAGCCATCCCTCTGACCATCTATTTTCTAATCATGTTTGCAGTTTCCTTTTTACTCTCTATCAAGGCAGGTGCAAGCTACGAACAGTCAACCACACTCAGCTTTACTGCAGCATCCAATAATTTTGAACTGGCAATAGCTGTTGCCATAGCTGTTTTCGGTATAAATTCCGGCCAGGCATTTGCTGCTGTAATTGGGCCACTGGTAGAAGTCCCCGTGCTGATTGGCCTAGTCCATGTCGCCCTCTGGATCCGCAAACGATATTTCCCGTTTAGACAAGAAACGCCTGTGGGGATTTGCCACCTTTCGTGCAAGCCTGATTAGCTTCCACTGTAATATTTTTTTCTCTTGAGAAAATAGCGTATGTCAAAAATCACAATTCTCTTTCTCTGTACAGGTAATTCCTGCCGAAGCCAAATGGCTGAAGGATGGGCAAAACACCTTAAAACATCGAAGATAGAGGTCTACTCTGCAGGTATTGAAAAACACGGACTTAATCCACTGGCTGTAAAAGTTATGGCAGAAAAGGGTATCGACATAGCAGGACACAGCTCGAAGACAATTGCAGAGCTTGATAACAAGGAATTTGATTACGTTATAACGGTCTGTGGCCACGCTAACGAACACTGCCCCATTTTTCAAGCAAGAACTAAAATTATCCACCATGGTTTTGTAGATCCGCCTCTACTGGCCAAACAGGCGACATCAGATGAAGAGGTGCTGGTGCATTACAGAAGAGTGCGTGATGAAATACAAAATTTTGTTGAAGATTTACTTTCTAATATTATCAAATAACACCCAACGCTGAGGACCCACAAATGGAACCTATACAGCCAGCCGGTTGCGGCTGAACAGACTCAAAATCCGACCAGGCGGCCGGGCTAAAAAATATAAATATTCCGACAGTCATTTTTCTAGGGCTTATCGGTCTTGCCATTTGGGCTCTACTCTATAAACAGTTACTGCCCTTTTCGCATTTCTTCACCTATTCAATCCTGGGACTGGAGCAGTCAAGTCATCTGGCTGAGGCCATCCAGTTTTTCGTCTATGATGCACCAAAGGTATTGATGCTGCTGGTTCTGGTTGTCTTTTTTATAGGTGTAATCAACTCCTTTTTCACCCCTGAACGAACCAGAAAAATTCTATCAGGAAAACGTGAATTTGCTGGCAACACCATTGCTGCCTTGCTTGGCATTGTTACCCCCTTCTGTTCATGTTCTGCAGTTCCCCTGTTTCTAGGTTTTGTCCAGGCAAACGTGCCTCTTGGAGTTACTTTTTCCTTTCTTATTGCAGCCCCCATGGTCAATGAAATTGCCTTATTCTTATTGTATGGGCTTCTGGGCTGGAAAGTGGCTGCCATATATCTTG
>CAMYOP010000107.1 GCA_947260045.1 uncultured Desulfobulbaceae bacterium | reverse complement strand
TTTGTTTATTATAGGTGGTCAATTTGTGAAGAGCATTGGCAAGTGATTTTGGGTGGCCGCATATTTCTGCTCCAGCTGCATCAGCCAGGTATTCTCTGCTTCGTGATATTGCCATCTGGATGAGAGAAGCAGCCAAGGGGCCGACAATCATCATCACCAACATGGCCAATGGGTTCCCTCCTCCATTACTGTTCCTTCTCCCTCCAAACATCATGGTCCACTGTGCCATGGTTGCCAGATAAGAAATTGCACCAGCCATTACTGCAGCAACAGAGCTGATAAGAATGTCACGGTTTTTTATATGGCCAAGCTCATGGGCTAAAACACCTTCCAGTTCATCGTGACTGAGTAACTGCAGGATGCCAGTTGTGACGGCCACCGCAGCATGTTCTGGGTTGCGACCAGTGGCAAAAGCATTGGGTGTGGGGTTTGAAACGAGGTAAACTTTTGGCTTGGGGAGGCCTGCCCGGTTTGCCAGATTTTCTACAGTTGCATGGAGTTCAGGTGCTTCAGTCTGGCTTACCTCTTTTGCCCGGTTCATCTTCAGCGCCATTTTATCACTGTTCCAGTAGGCAAAAAAATTCAGGCCCAGTGCCATAAGAAATGCCATTGTCATGCCTTGTGAGCCGGCCATGGCCTGCCCTCCCAGCATAAAAAGGGCTGTAAGTGCTGCCATCAGCATGAAGGTCTTCATAGTATTCATAGTATCCCCGTCTTTTTGAGAACCAGTTTTATTCAGTTTAGATATTATAAACCCAGTGTAATAGCTTTCCAAAAAATAAGGAGTATCAGTCTCAAGTCAAGGATTTGAGAACCACTCTTTTTGGCAGAGGTCGTTGCTGAAAATGGCCGCTAAAGAAGGCTTAGGCAGTACCAGATATAAGATCCGATCAGTAAAATACCATGCCAGCGATTTGTTCCTTTATTGAACACCAGGATTGGAACAAGAACAAGGGTGAAGCAGGTCATTACGGGCAAATCACGCTGGAGAAGACTTGGTGAAAGTGAAAATGGTTTGAGCATGGCAGTGAATCCAAGCACCATAAAGAGGTTGAACATGTTTGAGCCGATGATGTTGCCAACAAGCAGTTTTGTTTCGTTACGTCGTAGAGCAGCCAGGCTCGAAGCGAGTTCGGGCAGGGAGGTACCGATGGCTGCCAGTGTAAGGCCTATGATGAGTTCACTGATGCCAAAATGTCGGGCCACATCTACTGCTCCAGTTATAAATACATTGGAGCCAGAGGATAAAAGTACTAGGCCGATAATAATAAACCCATAGATGGCAATGGGTTTTCGTTTCTGACCGTTTAGGTCAAGATCATCTAATTTTTCACCGTTTGTTTCACTTTTATAGGCATAAAAGGTGTAGCAAACGAGGGTGATGGCAAAAATAACTCCTGCAAGTCTCGGAAAGAAGCCAAAGTAACTTAATCCGATAAGGGTAAAACTGCCAAGGATCACAAGAAAAAGTTCAATTCGAACAGCCCTGAAGCGCATTTTTAAAGGGGTCAACAAGGCTGAAAAACCAAGAATGAGGCCAACGTTGGCTATATTGCTGCCAATAACATTGCCGATCATAATTTCAGGGTACCCTTGAAGAGAGGCGGTAACACTGACAAATAATTCGGGAACTGAGGTGCCAAAAGCGACAACAGTCAGGCCTATTAAAAGGGAGGACATGCCAAACTTTTTAGCCAGCCTGGAAGCTCCTGAGACGAGCAATTCGCCGCCAGCCACCAGCATTGTCAGGCCGATTCCCACCTGGCAGAAAGCAATAACAATCGGCCATACATCATCATTGAAAATCATGGGCGGGTTATTTCCCTCCAGTCGAGATTGTGCTGCAGTCGGAATGCCCGTTCAATAATGATTTTCAGTTGTTTTTTTATTTGATTATATGGAGCAATGGGGGCAATGCTTGGCAGGAGTTCTTTGACTGGTGGAGGAGGGTTGACGCGCATTTTTTCTTCAAGGCCTTCTCCTGTTTGGGGGGTATGCCCTCCTTCCATGTTTCCTGATGAAAATACACTGTTCCCTTCCAGGCCGCGTAAAAATCCCATGATCATACCCAGGTCGTTTTTTTTGTAGAACAGTTTGATCTCTTCAACAATTGTTTCCTGCTCCATGTGCAGTTTTGTCAGGCTTCCCCGATAATCATCTATGTGGTCTGCCAGGGCCTGGTAAGTATCTTTCACAATATTTTTAAACCGGCCGGCTTTGGTCAGGCCATAAACTTCCTGACCAGCAAAAACTTTTTTCCTTAGAGTTGGCGATTCCATCAGGTAAGGGTCAAAAAAGATCAATTGTTCGAGTCCTGCAATGGCAAAAAAATCATGGATAAGATCTTCATCTTTCAGTAGGATATACAGTCTGACCAAATCATACCCTATCTTTTGCTCAAGTCTCAGTGAGGACTCAAGAATTTGATTATCATAGTTGCGAATGTCATCTTCAATGAGTTTGCGGAAGCCAAAATACCTACCTGCAATTTCTTTTCTAATTTCATAAGAAAGAAGATCTTCGATGGATGGTCTCATACCTTTGACACTCTAATCTGCAAAATGATTTGTCCTCTATTACCTTATGGCGTAAACATACATCCTACCCGATTAAGAACAGTTTTTCACAACGATATTGGCTAAAAAAACGATGACTTCATTAACATCTCGAGATGAAATAAAAAATAGAGTGCGGGAAGCCTCAGATATCGTCCAGCTTATTGGCGAGAGCGTGGAGCTGAAAAAAGCAGGCTCCAGGTACTCGGGTCTCTGTCCTTTTCATGCTGAAAAAACCCCTTCATTCAGTGTGAATCCCCAGGGACAGTTCTTTCATTGTTTTGGCTGTGGTGAATCTGGCGATATATTTTCCTTTATCATGAAATATCATCGGCTCTCATTTCCTGAGGCACTCAAAGAGTTAGCCAAGCGTTATCAGATTGATCTGCCCGAACAGCAGCTGAGCGAAGCGGATAAAAAGAAAATCAAGGAACGCGAACTTCTCTATTTGGTTAATCAATCCGCAGCTGAGATCTATCACACCTACCTTCTTAAAGAAAAAAAATCTGAGAAGGCCAGGATATACCTGAAGGAGAGAGGGGTATCAGCTGAGATGATAGAAAAATATCACCTGGGTTATGCCCCAGATCCGAAAGACGGTGGCTGGACTTTTGTCACAAACATTTTGCAGAGGAAACAATATGCAGTCCAGGCGATCGAGAAAGCTGGCCTGGGGGTTAAAAAGGATCAGGGTGGATATTATGATCGTTTTCGTGACAGGGTTCTTTTTCCCATTGTCGGCATGACAGGAAGAACCGTTGCTTTTGGTGGTCGTATTTTAGGTGAAGGAAATCCTAAATATATGAACTCTCCAGAGAGTCCTATTTTTGATAAAAGCAGGACTCTGTTTGGTCTTTTTCAACATAAAGAAGCTATCAGGAAGGACCGAAAGGCCATCGTCGTGGAGGGGAATTTTGACTTGCTATTGCTTGCGGCACATGGAATTGAAAATGTCGTGGCGCCTCTTGGGACCTCTCTTACCCATAATCACATTCGTTTACTCAAGGGTTTTTGTGATGAGGTAATATTGTTGTTTGATGGCGATAGTGCTGGCCTTAAAGCTGCAATGCGTTCGGTACCGCTGTTTCTGTCTGAGCAGGTTGATGCAAGAGTTGCTCTTTTGCCCCAAGAACATGACCCTGATTCCCTGGTACGGGAAAAAGGTCCCGAAGGTATCTATGCTTTGGTGGATGAGGCTCAGTCACTGGCAGAATTCGTTTTTGATTCGTATGTGAAAAAACATGGTGTATCTCTTGAAGGTAAAAATAAGATAGTTGGAGAGTTGCAAGAGCTTATTAATTCTGCAACAGATCCTTCGCAACGCTCATTGATGACAGCACATTTCAGTGAAAAACTAGGTATCCATTCTTCCCAGTTTCGGCTGAAAAAACAGGTCAACAAATCTAAAAAATCATTGGAGGTCGGACAGGAGCCGAAATCTCTCAATGATTTACCCCGTATGCAACGTCAGCTCGTTGATTTTTTAATTCTGTACCCGGAGTTTTTACATGAACTGCTTGCCGCAGGTCTTGAAAAGACGATTCGTGAGCCAATAGTCATGGAGATTGTTGATTGTTTGAAGCAGACAACTGTAGATGGGGATGCAACACCTGATATGCTTCTCAGTACTTTGACAGGAGAATCCGAAAGAAATTATGTGGCCAAGTTGCTTATGCGGGCAACTGAAGAAAATGGAGACGATGATGCCGAGCAAGAGCAGCTAATGTATAGGGAGATTTTGACTTGGCTGCATTACACTCACAATCGACAAAGCGGTGCAGATTTGCAAAAGCGAATAGATAAAGCGCAAAAAGCCGGTGACATAGCCCTTTTAATGGAACTTATAAAGGAAAAACAGGAAATAGGTAAAAAAATCTCTAATTTGAATATAAGCTATTGAAAGAAAAATAAATTCTGGTACAGATATATAATATATTATTTCCTATTATCAGTAAGTTCGATAGTGTGCAGGGCCGTTTTTTGGGAAAAATTGATTATTATCAAGACGTTAGCGTTATGGTTGTTTGTTGGCACTGTGGCGTTTATTGATTTGCATTATTCAAGCTTTTTCGTTTTTTTAGATCAAGCTGAGGGGGCATAGATGTCTGGAAAAGGAACACCTCCTGGAAAGGAAATTGACGAAAATGAAGTGGAGAGTTTAGGCGAGAATGAAAAGATGGAAGATCTTACCGGTCTTTTTGAAGGGAAAATTGAATCTTCTCTCATTGATGCCATAAACGATAAAAATGTAGAGAGTATTGGCTCCGCTGGCTTAGATTCGAGATCTGCTCTTGATCGTCGTAAAGGAAGGGACAGACGAAAAGCTAATGATCGCCGCGGTCAAGGCACAAGCATTGACCCGATGAATATTTATCTTCGGGAGATGGGAAACCTGACTCTTCTCAGCCATGAAGAGGAAATTGAACTTGCCCGCATGATTGAAGATGGTGAAAAGCTTGTTCAGCAGGCGGTTTTGCGTCTAACCCTCGGAGTCTCAACCCTTGAAGATCTCGCCCAAGGGCTTGTGACTGGCAAGATAAGAATCAATACGGTCTTAAAGGGTTTATCTGAAAACGATGAACGTTCTTTTGCCTCTGTTAAAACAGAGTTTTTACAGCACGTTGAAGAAGCAAAAGTTCTCAATGCAAAACGAACGGATCTGTTTGACCACCTCAAGTCAATTATAGGTGATAAAGAAAAAGAAATAGACCTCGTTAGCAAGATACTGGCCGTCGGTAACGAGATAGCCAATCTTTTCAAGGACTATCGTCTCTATGGGAAAGGAATTTTTTCTTTAGCTGATGCAGTACAGGAACTCAGTCATAAATTTAAAAGAGTTCAGGTGAAAGCTACTCAGCGAGAACATCTTGCAGCCAGGAGGAAGCTTGCTGAGGGTGGATCAGGTGATGTCGATTATGCAGAAATTGAACGGCGCGTTTCCCTGCATTTGGCAGAAAGTATCGGTGTTGATTTCAAAAAATTCAATGAGATTTTAACAGATATTGATATCGGTAGAGAAACTACGAAGCAGGCAAAAGAAGCCCTGATTCGGGCAAATTTGCGCTTAGTCATATCTGTATCGAAGAAGTTCTTGAATAGAGGGCTTCAGCTGCCAGACTTGATCCAGGAAGGCAATATCGGTCTGATGAAGGCTGTTGAAAAATATGATTATAAGCGCGGCTATAAATTTTCAACATATGCCACCTGGTGGATTCGTCAATCTATTACCCGTGGCATCGCTGACCAGGGAAGAACAATCAGGTTGCCTGTTCATATGATTGAGACCGTAAACAGGATGCTCCGTTTTGCCAAAGATTTCACAAGGGCAGAATCCCGTGAGCCAACACCAGAAGAGATGGCAGATCAGCTTGGAACTGAGGTGGAAAAAGTACAGATTGCTCTGAAAATTGCAAAGGATGCGATCTCGCTTGATGCTCCAGTTGGGGATGAAGAAGATACAATGCTCAGTGATTTTATCGAAGATCATGCCCATCCAGATCCCCAGGAAGCATCAATGACAGAAAGTTTGAAGCGTTGTCTCTGTCAGGTGATGTCCTCTTTGACGCCACGTGAAGAAAAGGTTCTCCGCATGCGCTATGGTATAGATGTCGGTACTGATTACACCCTGGAAGAGGTGGGTAAGTGTTTTGAAGTCACCAGAGAGCGCATACGACAAATTGAAGCCCAGGCGATTAAGAAATTGCGTCATCCTACAAGAAGTGGCGATTTACGCCTGTTCATAGGTGATTGATACTATACGCTTTTCTTTTTTAGTCTGTTTCTGAAATTTGCTCGGGCAGGGTTTTTATGGATGATGACCTGAAGGAGAAGTGGCTCACGCTTAGTCGTATTCCAGGCCTTGGGCCAGCTCTTCTCGCACGCCTGCTTGCTGAAATTGGGACTCCGGAAAATATTTTTCAAGCAAGTGCCGCGAGACTTTCTCAAGTTTCTGGAATTGGTAAAAAGCTTGTCCGCACCTTTAACGATCAAACATTTTTGGAGAATCTCCGCGCAAGTGTACGCCAAGAGCTTGCCACACTCTCTAGGCGAAATTTTTTATTCCACTGTCCAGGCAGCTCCTCATATCCAAGATTACTTGAAAATATTTACGATCCACCTGCTTGTCTTTACAGCTCTGGCCCACTGGAATCTTTGAAGAAGCCGGCCATAGCAGTGGTCGGCTCTCGCGCCGCAACCTCCTATGGAAAACAGATAAGTTATACCCTCTCCCGTGATCTTGGTAAAATGGGTTTTACTGTGGTCAGTGGCCTGGCTTTGGGAATTGATAGCGAAGCCCATCGTGGAGCAATTGCTGGTGGAGGGGAAACTGTTGGCGTACTTGGATGCGGGCTAGACGTGTTCTATCCTAAGCAGAATGAAAAGCTCTACACCCAGGTCGCTCAAAATGGCGCAGTGATCAGTGAGTATCCCCTGCAAACAAAACCAGATGCATTTCGTTTTCCTGCCCGCAATAGAATTATCAGTGGAATTTCTCTTGGTGTGATTGTCATAGAGGCCACCGTGAAATCAGGTTCTCTTATTACTGCTCGTTTAGCCTTGGACCAGGGGAGAGAAGTTTTTGCAGTTCCAGGGAGAATTGACTCGGCCAAAAGTGGTGGAACCCACAGATTATTGCAGCAGGGTGCTCACCTTGTTCATTGTGCCAAGGATATTGTCGATGAACTTGCTCTTGTCTGTCAGAGCCATGATTTTTCTCCTGAACTCAGGCGCCAGGCTCTCAGTTCTGACGAACAAAAGGTCCTTCCTTTTCTGGAAGTATACCCTTTAAACATAGATAAACTGGCAGATGCCAGTGGTAAGGAACCCGCGCAGCTTCACTCTCTGCTGCTTAGTCTGGAATTAAAAGGGTACGTGCGGCAAGTTCCTGGACAACAATACGAGCTGATAGAAGAATAAGAGGTAAAGCCTTTGTAAATTTTGTATAAAGGAGATGGTTCAAGTGCAGAAATTGCAATGGGCGTGGTTTTTGTAAAGTTCACTATAAATTGGAGTATGTATGAATTCAATGATGATAGCTCCCTCTATTTTGTCAGCTGATTTTGCCAGACTAGGGGAAGAGATTGCAAGTGTTGAAAAGGCAGGCGCAGAGGTGATCCACGTTGATGTAATGGATGGCCATTTTGTGCCCAATATTACCATTGGTCCTCTGGTTGTTAAGGCTGTTCGCAGGATTACTGATTTGCCTCTTGATGTGCACCTTATGATCTCTGATCCAGATCAATACCTTGAAGACTTTGCAAAAGCAGGCGCAGACTGGATTACAGTACATGTGGAGGCGTCTACACATCTTCATCGAACCATTCAGCAGATAAAGAATCTTGGAAAAAAAGCAGGCGTGGTCTTGAATCCTGCGACCCCTCTTTCCTCCCTGGACTATATTTTGGAAGATGTTGATCTCGTAATGCTCATGAGTGTTAATCCAGGATTTGGCGGGCAGTCATTTATCGAGTCGACCCTTGGGAAAATTCAAAAGCTTCGTGCAAATTTAGATCAGATAGGGTCAACGGCAGGGATTGAAATTGATGGAGGGGTCAGTCCGAAAACTATTAAACGAGTTGCTGACGCAGGGGCTAATATTTTTGTTGCTGGTTCTGCTGTTTTTGGTCAGCCGGATCGAGCCTCTGTTATAAAAGAATTAAAAGAGCTTGCTGGGTTTTAAAAAGTTTACATTGTGTGAATAAACGTTAGCTTTTTTTTGTGATTACCATTCAAACTCATTTAGAAACTAAAAGGGAGGGGACCAATTTTATTTTCCGTTAATATTCGGGAGACAGAATGATTTATCGCTTATAATAGGCGAAAATAGGCGAAAAAAATTCGGTCCCCTTAGGTTTAGGAAAAATTTAATCTGTCTCCCGGCGATATTAGTGGCAATCATAATGTTTTTGGTATACTGAAGGTTTTTGGGAGACTGGTATGGAATTTAATGACTTTTCCTCATTGCAAGCAACGAAAAGATTACAGGAACTTGCGGTTAGCCCTTTTGATCTCAAGGCAAACGGTGGCCTTTCACCGGAACGCCTGCAGAAATATAAGCTTTCTGCATGTGGCTATGATCTACTCTATGCGACCCAGCG
>CAMYOP010000106.1 GCA_947260045.1 uncultured Desulfobulbaceae bacterium | reverse complement strand
ATTATCTTCCAGGATGAGTTGAGTGTGAAAAATACCGAGCTGGATGCCTTAAAGAGTCAAACGAGTTTGGAAAAAGAACAGCTCTTGACGAAAACAGCGATCTTGCAGGAAGAATTACAGGGTAAAGACAGTCAGCTTGGCGCTGCCCATGAGGAATTAGTTGAATTACGGAAGACTGTAAAATCAATGGAATCAAAACTTTCTGTTCGCTCAGCAGCAATTGGCAGCCTCAGTAAAGAACGTGGAGGGCTTAGTGCGCAAGTTGTAAAACTAAAGGAAGAACTTGATAAATATCAGCAGAAAGGCTGGAAACCTGGTGCCAAGGACGATAAACTTGCCGCCTGTGAAGCAGCTCTTAAAGTGGAAAGGAAAAAAAATACCAAGCTGAAAACCTGGCTTGAGAAGAAAAGTCAAAGAGCAACCAATGTGCGGGGAAACAACCCTGAGCTTGCAGCAGAAATAGAAAAAAGTGCAGCTGAAATTACTATCCTCCAGGATAAGCTTTCAGAAGCTGAGCAAGTAGCGGAAAAACTCAAGCAGCAGTTGGCAGGAGCTAAAAGCGATGGCGTGAAAAAATATGAGAAAATTGCCAGGGATTTTGAATCTGCCAGGGCCCAGATAATTGGACTTGAAAAGATTATTGATGAGAAAAATGAGTCAATAGATGAAACTGGCAAAGAGCTGGATCGCTTAAAAATCAACATGGACGTATTGCTTGGCCGCATTTCCGATTTACAGGATTCTGTGCAGGAAGTGGATGGTGAAAACCGTGAGTTGTTAAAAGAACTTGCATCAAAAAATGAAGAACTGGCTGATTTGCATGAGCAAGTAATGCAGACTCCGGTGAGAGAATAATATCAGCGTTTTTGCCTGTAGAGGGAATATTGCTGCAAATTAAATAAAATTACCAAGAAGAGGGCTCGCAAGTGAAAGCCCTTGTCCTCGAAAAACACATTCCAATTACCGCTGACGCAGAACCTCTGGTTGAAAAAGAACTGGAGGTTCCGCGGTTCGGTCCCTCAGATGTTTTAATCAGAATTTCTTGCTGTGGAGTCTGCCACACTGAACTCGATGAAATTAAGGGCAGAGTGGCAATCGCTTTTCCCATTATTCCAGGGAACCAGGTGTTAGGAATTATTGAGAAAACCTGGAGAACGTGTAGGTGTTGCCTGGATTCATTGGGCCTGCGGCCGAGAAAATCTTTGCCACCATTTTCAGGCTACAGGGAAGGATGTTAACGGCGGTTATGCAGAGTTCATCGTTGTTTCTGAAAAATATACGCACTCACTTCCTGATGGTTTTACCGATAATGAGCTGTCCCCTTTTCTCTGTGCTGGCGCTATCGGGTATCGTTCAGTCATGCTATCTGGAGTTCAAAACGGGCAAAATAGGGTTTGACAGGTTTTGGTGCTTCAGCTCATCTTGTTTTACAAATAATTCAGCATAAGTATCCTGACAGTGCGATATTTGTTTTTGCCAGGAGCGCCAAACAGCAGCAATTTGCAAAGACGCTTGGGGCTGCATGGGTGGGAAATACTGTCGGTATGTCACCTGAGCCGCTACAGGTGATTAAAGACACAACCCCAGCCTGGAAACCAGTTGTGAAAGGATTGGAAAACCTTCAGTCAGGAGGCAGACTTGTCATCAATGCAATTGGAAAAGAAGTAAATGATAAGGAGCAACTGCTGCAAATGAATTTTAAGAAGCACCTCTGGCTTGAAAAAGAGATAAAGTCTGTAGCAAATATATGCCGCGAGGATGTCAGAGGATTTCTTGATCTTGCTGACAGGTACAGGTTGAAGTCTGAAGTGGAGATATATTCCTTTTCGGAAACAAATAAAGCGATCAGGGAACTAAAGGTCGGCTCTGTCCTGGGTGCCAAGGTGCTTACCATTGATTGAATCAATCATTAACCAGTTTACCAATGGAGACCTGTGGGGTTTTCTTGCTGCCATACCCTTTATTGTGGCGGGCTTTGTAGGGTTGGTTTTACCCATTTTGCCTTGCACAGTTCTCATCTTTACCGGTTTTGTTGTCTATGGATCTATTGCTGGTTTTGAGGATCTTTCCCTTACATTTTTTCTTATTCAGGGTGGACTTGTTTTCGTAAGCTATCTTGTTGACTTTATTGCCACAGCCTTTGGCGTGAAATTTTATGGAGGCTCAAAAGCAGCCGTATGGGGAGCAATCATTGGCAGCTTTGCAATATTTTTCATTGGACCGTTTGGTCTTATTATCGGTCCACTTGCAGGAGCCGCTGCTGGTGAAATCTGGATGGGCAAAGAAATACCAAAGGCACTTCATGCTGGTCTGGGCAGTTTTATAGGCTTTCTTGGTGGTATATTGGTGAAAGGTGGTCTCTCAATTATCATGGTCACATTCTTTATTTTCAGGATTTTGTAAAAAACTCTTTTCTCTTTAAAGAAAAAAGATTCTCTCATCTATTTTTATATGTCAGCGTTGACAAAGCGCACAAGGTCGCTTACTTCTTGTTGGCGATGAAAATTATTTATTACACTACCTAACTCTTTAAATATACTGAAATGACTAAAATAACTTCAAAAAATATAGAAACAAACAGTTGTGCCCTTCATTATCTGGAAACTGAAGCATCTGCCAAAAATGATGTGATATTGCTCCATGGCATGAAATTTCATGCCGCTACCTGGCAGGAAAATGGTACTCTTGACCAGTTAACTGATGCAGGCTATAGAGTGGTTGCCCTTGATATGCCTGGTTTTGGTCAATCTCCCGCCTGCGATGTGGACCAGGGAGAAGTTCTTAAGTCATTTATAGAACAGAAAGGACTCATCAAACCAGTCCTGGTTGGTCCGTCAATGGGGGGAAGGATTGCTCTGGAATTTGCTCTCTCCTATCCTGGTGTATTGGGAGGCCTGGTGCCTGTGGGAGCAGTCGGAGTTGAGGAAAACAAAGATCGTCTTTCTGAAATACAATGTCCTACGCTGATAGTATGGGGCAGTGAAGATCAGATTTCATCGGTTACCAATAGTGATATTCTCCAGCAGGGAATAAGTGGATCTCAAAAAGTCATCATTGACGGTGCTCCCCATCCCTGTTATTTAGATCAGCCAAAACGTTGGCACACTGCGCTTATTGAGTTTCTTAATACTCTGTCTGCCTGATCCCCTCAAAATTTACCTCCTTCTTATTCCATGGGAAAAACTTTAATAATAGCCGAAAAACCTAGTGTTGCAGCAGATATCGCTAAGGCACTCAAAGGTAAATTTAAAAAAAGAAAGACCCATTACGAGAGTGAGAATTACATTGTCTCATACGCAATTGGTCATCTTGTTTCCATAGCCTATCCAGAAGAAATTGATCCAAAATTTCAAAAATGGAGTATTGGCAATCTTCCTATCTTGCCAGATTCCTTTCCGCTGGCAGTTCTTCCTGGTACCAAGACGCAATATAATGCGCTCAGCAAACTGATTCGACGGCGTGATGTATCCACAATCGTCAATGGCTGTGATGCAGGTCGCGAAGGTGAGTTGATTTTTAAGTATATTTTGAAACAGGCCAGCACCAAGTCTGTTGAAGGAAAAGATATTCTTCGTCTCTGGCTTCAGTCCATGACCCTTGATTCTATACGGGAAGGATTGTCAAACCTGCGTGATAACATTGAAATGCTACCCCTTGAGGATACGGCGCTCTGTCGCTCCGAATCTGATTGGCTGATTGGTATTAATGCTACCAGGGCTTTGACCAGTTACAACTCGCGACATGGAGGTTTCAAGAAGACTCCATGCGGCAGGGTGCAGACACCGACACTTTCACTTCTTGTGAAAAGGGAACGTGAAAGACAAAGTTTTATCCCAAGAGCGTATTGGGAGCTGCATGCTGTTTTTGTCAGTGAAAAGTTGGAATATACGGGAATTTGGATCGATCCGGACTTCAAGAAGGATAAAGAAGACCCGTATAAACGACAGAACAGGATCTGGAAAAAGGAACAGGCAGAGAATATCTCCCAAAAGTGTACGGGGAAAGATGCCAAAGTTGAGGAAACCAGTAAGAAATCCACCCAACGTTCTCCACTGCTCTATGATCTAACGTCCCTGCAGAGAGAGGCGAATAGCCGTTTTGGCTTTTCCGCAAAAAATACACTTGGTATTGCTCAGGCCCTCTATGAGCGTCATAAATTAGTAACCTACCCCAGAACCGATAGTCGAAATTTACCTGAAGACTATTTACCGACAGTCCGTAAGGTGGTGGGACAACAAAAACAATGGCAGTTTGGCCGTTTTGCCGAAGAGGCTCTTGCCAAGAAATACCTCAAAAAAGATAAACGAATTTTCAATAATAAGAAAATCAGCGATCATTTTGCCATAATCCCCACTGTTGGTCTGCCGAAACAGTTAAGCGATCAGGAAGCAAAAATATATACAATGATTGTTCAGCGGTTTCTGGCGGTATTTTTTCCACCAGCCGTCTATCACAATACGCGTCGATTATCTATTGTCAAAGAGGAAACCTTTTTAACCGAAGGCAAAATTCTGGTAGAGCCTGGCTGGAAAGCAATATATGGAAATTTTGCTGATGATAATGGCGATAAAATTCTTCAACCAGTGCCTGCCGAAGCAAAAGTTCTTTGTCAGGAAATAGAAGAAAGAAAACTTGAAACAAAGCCTCCACCGCGCTTTAGTGAGGCCACGCTTCTCTCGGCCATGGAAAACTCCGGGAAATTGATTGATGATGAAGAGCTTGCTGAAGCCATGAAAGAAAGAGGGCTTGGAACACCAGCAACCAGAGCGGCCATCATAGAAAAATTATTGAACGAAAAATATATAGTGCGGGAACTGCGGGAGTTGGTCCCAACGGGTAAGGCTTTTGAACTGCTCAGCCTGCTGGAAGCTATGGAAATAGATGTTTTGGCCTCACCGGAAATGACTGGGGAATGGGAGTATAAGCTCAATCAAATTCTCAAGGGTGGTATGACCAGGTTGCAGTTCATGGAAGAAATCAGATCCATGACCAGTAATATTGTCAAGCAGGTTCAGCGTTTTAATGATGATTCAGACGCCCAGAACAGCGAAGCTTCCTTTTCACCAATAGCAGGTCTTCGTTATTTCGAAAGCCCTACAGCCTATATTTCCGAAGATAAAAAGGTGATGGTAAGAAAGGTTCTTGGTGGACGTGTTATGGCCCTTGAGGAAATAATTACCCTGCTGAAAGGGGAAACAGTTGGGCCATATGACGATTTTCGCAGTAAAAAAGGAAAGCCCTTTACTGCTTCAGTCCATCTCAAAGATTCCAAAATTGAATTTTTGTTTCTTGAATCTGATGATCAGCTTGATAGTGAGGAAGTGAAAAAAGGTGAGCCCCTTGGTATTTCACCCATTTCACCGATTGATAACACTAAAGTCTACGAGGCACCTGCTGCTTTTATGTCGGAATCCGCATTGGATGGTGACAAGGGCAAGGGGCTTCGGATCAGCAAACGAATACTTGGTCGCCGAATTGATGTAGACCACATTATACAATTATTAAATGATGGCAAGACCGAATTAATCACTGGGTTCATCTCAAAAAAGAAACGTCCATTTGATGCATACCTGAAACTAGACTCCAAGGGTAAACTTTCATTTGAATTTCCGCCCCGCAAGAAAAAGAAAAAAGCTCAGGCAGCCAACAGTTAAAGGAGTGCGTAAATAAGCTTATGAGAACGATAAAAAAGGAACATAAAGAAAAAAGTGGGCAGGAACTTGCAGAACTCTGCGCCCAAACAGCACTTGACACAAAAGCGGAAGATCTTGTGATCCTCGATGTACAGGGACAATCTTCTTTTACCGATTATTTTGTTATTATGAGTGGCCGGTCCACTCGGCACGTCCAGGGTCTTGCAGAATCAATTGAAAGTGAACTGCGTACTAAAAGAGTCAACAGTAAAAATTGCGAAGGGTTACGCGAGGGACAGTGGGTTCTTCTTGATTTTGATGAGGTTGTTGTTCATATTTTTTACAAAGAGAGTAGATCCTTTTATGACTTGGAAGGTCTTTGGCACGGTGCTAAAAAGATACCCTTTTCAGACGGTCAGGAATAAGCAGATGATGTTGCAGCCGCATAATGTGGGCTCGGAGGACAAATTGTGAGCGCTGACAGGCCCGTATTGCTGGCCATACTTGATGGTTGGGGCATTTCTGAAAATAATGAAGGCAATGCCATTAACCGGGCCAGTACTCCTCATATGGATCGCTGGATGAAAGAGTATCCATGTACTACACTTGTTGCTCACAACGGCCTGGTAGGTCTGCCTGAGGGGCAGATGGGGAATTCGGAAGTTGGACATTTGAATATGGGGGCTGGTCGAATAGTCTATCAAGATTATACCCGTATTAATAATGCCGTTGAAACAGGCGAACTGCAGCAGAATCCTGCCTTAAATAAGGTAATGGATGCGGTTGGCCGGGAAGGCAGTGCACTTCATTTATTTGGTTTACTGTCAGATGGCGGGGTTCATTCTCACATAAAGCATCTTTTGGCTCTTCTGGAGATGGCCAAAGAGAAAAATTTACAAAAAGTATTTATCCACTGTTTTATGGATGGCCGTGACACTCCACCTGCAAGCGGTGAAGTGTATATAAAACAGCTACAGGAAGGCCTCCAGCAAATAGCTTGTGGCCAGATTGCCACAGTTTCTGGTCGTTATTACGCAATGGACAGAGATAATCGCTGGGACCGTGTCCAGAAAGCCTGGGAGGCTATAGTAGAAGGGAAAGGCCAGATTGCCGTTAGCGGCAGGGAAGCTGTTGCACAGAGTTATGCAGCTGGTGACAATGACGAGTTTATTAAGCCAACAGTAATTATTGATAGTTTTGGTAAGCCGGTTGCAAGGGTCGAGGATAACGATGCGCTGATATTTTTTAACTTCAGGGCAGATCGGGTTCGAGAACTTTGCCGGGCGTTTATCCAAACAGATTTCGCCGGCTTTTCTTCTCCCTTGCGACCAGCTATAATGGAACTGGTGACATTTACAGAATATGACGCAGAATTTGATGTACCCATTGCATTTCCTCAAGTTGAACTTCGGCAGATTCTGGGAGAGGTGCTAAGCAATCAGAGGCTCAGGCAGTTACGAATAGCCGAGACTGAAAAATATGCTCATGTGACCTATTTTTTCAATGGAGGCGAGGAAGAACCCTATCCTGGTGAAGACAGAATTATGGTTGACTCTCCTCGGGATGTTGCCACCTATGATGAAAAGCCAGAAATGAGTGCAAACGAGGTAACGGATAAACTTATTCTTGCCATGGAAGAAGCCAAAGAAAAGGCAAATCCTTATGATGTGATTGTTTTGAATTTCGCAAACTGTGACATGGTCGGTCATACGGGGATTTTGGAAGCTGCTGAGACAGCCTGTGAGACCGTTGATACCTGTATTGGCCGTATACAGGAATACCTAAAACAACATGGGGGGACCTTACTTGTTACCGCTGACCACGGCAATGCTGAACTTATGCTTGATAAGGAAAATGGAGAAACCATCACTGCCCATTCACTCAGTCCGGTTCCATTTATCCTTGTCAGTGAAGCGCATAAGCAATTAACTCTGAAAAACGGTGGTGCTTTAAAAGATGTTGCTCCTACTATTTTAGCACTTCTGGGCTTGGAAAAACCGGTTGAAATGGAAGGAGAAAGCCTGCTCACCTGTTAAATTCCATAGAGCATCTTGCTTGGTTGTGTTGTTTGAACAGGAGATGAGTCTCTCAAAAGAGTGAACACCTCTTTTTCTTTGTTCTTGCTTGAAGCGTAAGCAGGATAACAGGAGGTCAGTTTTTATTTGCATCGGTCATCCTGGTGACAATAGGTATTGTCCTTCTCCTTTTTTCCCTGTATTCAAGCAAAAAGTTATGTGAAGAGCATGACAATGTCAGAGTCGGTTGGAAATTTCTCGGCATTCTTATAATTAACTTTGTTGTATTCTATTCGCTGTTCTGCGGCATAATCATCATTAATATTCTTTCTCTCCAGAAACTTTTTATTGCCATCCTCCTTTTTTTCGGAGCTGTTTTTGTGTTTACGGTGGTTCGTCTCAGCTCTGTCTCCATTGCCCATATTAATCATCTTGCCCGAATGGAACGTTACCGGGCACCCATGATGGTTTGCCAGGTCTGCCAAATCGTCTGCAGTTTCAGGAACGTTTGGATTACGCCCTGGCGGTTCTCTCTATGGACCTGGTTAAAATTCTATTTTAAACCTGACTTATGCAGCACTCCACCTCATTTGTTGGGGAATGATATCGTATCGCTCAGGGTTCATAAAAGTGAAAATCCCTTGATTATGGGCTTTCTTTTGAAAAAAGAGTTGCCACACCCTCGTCTTTGTTTTATCTGACAACAACAGATTTAAAGATTTATGTGATTACCACCAAAGCTTAATTAAAACCGGGAGAAAGATCGGAGCCTGTGCTACCTAAATTTTTCTTAGGCCTAAGGGGACCGAATTTTTTTCGTGTATTATCGGCATAATTTTTCTGTCTCCCGATTAATAGAAAAATAAAATCAGGCCTCTTTCTTTTCGTTTCCAACTGAGCTTTAGTGGTAATCACAATGAATTAAAAACGTGAAATCTTCTCACGCTTACTTGGAGTTATGATGCGATATATTAGTACACGCGGTGGAATTGAACCGGTTTCTTTTCTTGACGCAGTAATGATGGGACTGGCGACCGATGGTGGTCTACTCTTGCCGGAACAGTTACCCAAGATTGATGAGGCGATGGTGAACAAGTGGAAGTCTCTCCCTTATCAATACCTGGCTGGAGAGGTTTTTGGTCTTTTTATTGATGATATATCGGACCTTGATCTAGAAGGACTTGTGGAAAAATCATATGCTCGTTTTTCACATCCCCAGGTAACACCCATTACCAAACGGGGAGATGTCTATATCATGGAACTCTTCCATGGTCCCACTCTGGCTTTTAAGGATGTCGCCCTCCAGTTTCTGGGCAATCTTTTTGAGTATGAGCTTGGTCGAAGAGATTCATGTATGAATATCGTCGGGGCAACCTCTGGAGATACAGGCAGTGCTGCTATCGCAGGAGTGCGCGGTAAAGAGCGTATTAATATATTTATTCTACATCCCGATGGCAGGACCAGTCCGATTCAGGCACTTCAGATGACTACGGTCCTTGATCCAAATGTTTTTAATATTGCTGTGAGCGGAACCTTTGACGATGCCCAGGCTGTTGTTAAGGATATTTTTAATGATATTTCTTTTAAAGAAAAATATCATCTGGGTGCTGTCAATTCAATCAATTGGGCCAGAGTGCTTGCTCAGGTTGTCTATTATGTCTATGCCTACTTGAGGTTGCGTCGACAGGGATTTGACTCTGTGAATTTCTCAGTACCAACGGGAAATTTTGGAGACATATTTGCCGGTTATGTTGCCAAAAGTCTGTTGCCAGATGGTGCCATTAATAAACTTATCCTGGCAACAAATACCAACGATATCCTTGCTCGTTTTGTCAACAAGGGTGATTATTCAAGAGGTGAGGTTGTGTCCACTGCAAGTCCATCCATGGATATTCAGGTGGCCTCCAATTTTGAACGATATCTCTACTATTTGCGTGATGAGGATTCGTCTCTGGTGGTAAAGGATATGGAGGCTTTCAGCGCTTCTGGCAGTGTTGATCTCTCTGCTTTCCAGGAAAGAGTGGCAGGGGACTTTGTTTCCAGATCTGTGAGCGAAGAAGAAACCCTCGACACCATAAAAGAATATTATACGGAGCATTCCTATCTGCTTGATCCACATACCGCTATAGGCGTCAAAGCTGCTGAAGGTCTAGGCGAAAGGGATCGGCCCACAGTCTGTCTGGCAACGGCTCACCCTGCAAAGTTTGGGCAGGCTGTCAAGTCCGCTATTGGCTCGGAGCCGCCTTTGCCTCCAGTAATAGCTGGTTTGGAAGGTAAAGAAAGCCGCTGTCAACTCCTTGCTGCCAAGAGTGATGCCATAAAAGAATATGTCTCCAAAAACGCAATTCTTTGTGATGCCTGAGCAATTAAACTACCAGGAAAAGGTAGAAGAGGCCGTTGCAGCTCTTTCTTCCCGTCTTGATTCCGTTCCTCAAGTCTGCATTCAACTGGGTACAGGCCTTGGTAGTTTAGTGGAAAGTCTGGATGTTGAGTTTTCCATTCCATATGAAAAAATTCCTCATTTTCCCAGCTCTACTGTTGAGAGTCATGCTGGCAATCTTGTTTTTGGCAGCATCTCTGGTAAGCAGGTTGTTATTCTCCAGGGTCGTTTTCATTTTTATGAAGGCTATGAAGCAAAGGAAGTTGCTTTTCCCATACGAGTTCTTTCTCTTCTTGGTGTTAAGACCGTAATTGTCACCAATGCCAGTGGCGGGCTCAATAAAGAGTATAGTCCGGGTACTATTATGCTTGTAGCCGACCATATTAACCTGCTTGGCGAAAATCCTCTGCGAGGTCCCAATGTTGATGCCTGGGGACCAAGATTTCCAGATATGTCGGAGGTCTATGATCCGTTTTTGTTAGATCTTGCCCAAAAGGCCTCCCTGAATTTGAATTTTGAAAATGTGAGACAGGGTGTCTATGTATGCATTCCAGGACCCAGCTTGGAAACACCTGCTGAAACACAGTTCCTGCAAAGTATTGGGGCTGATGCTGTCGGAATGTCTTCTGTTCCGGAGGTAATTGTCGCCAAGCACGGCGGAATGCAGATTCTAGCTTTGTCAGTTGTGGCCAACTGTAATGATCCAAATGACATGCAGCCTATTTTGCTTGAAGAAATTGTCCAGGCTGCTCAGGCAGCAGAACCGAAACTGGCAGCTCTTATTGCCGAGATTCTACAATTGCTATGATGATGGAAAAACAGCGCGCTGATCTTCTTTGCCTGGGGAAATATCTTCTCACCATGGACAATGATAACACTGTAATGGAAAACAGTGGCATTGCCATCAGTGGTGATGAAATTATTGCAATAGATTCTGCAGAAAACCTGCGACAGAAATATCCCGAAGCAGAGTGTCTGGAAGAAAAGCACGGTTTAATTATGCCAGGCTTAATAAACAGCCACACCCATGCGGCAATGAGCTGTTTTAGAGGTCTTGCCGATGATCTTCCTCTCATGCAGTGGCTCCAGGAATATATTTTTCCCGTAGAGGCTCAATTGACAGGCGATATCGTCTATCAGGCTTCCTTGCTGTCAATGTGCGAGATGATCAAATCAGGAACTACCTCGTTTTGTGATATGTATCTTTTTGCCAAAGATGTTGCCCGGGCAGCTGACCTGTCAGGAATGCGAGCCTGGGTGGGTGAGGTCTTGTATGATTTTCCCTCTCCCAGTTATGGTGAGTTGGAAAATGGTTTTGCATATGTCGATGAGCTTTTTGCCCAGTATGAAAACAACGAACGTGTCACCATTACTGTAGATCCCCACGCGGTTTATACCTGTTCACCTGCTTTATTGGAGCGACTCGGAGCACTGGCCAGGGAGCGAAATGCTCGATATGTTATTCATCTATCGGAAACAGAAGACGAAGTACAGGGCTGCCTTGATGCCTATGGGAATACACCTGTACAGCATCTTGAAAAGCTTGGCCTCTTAAATGAGCGGGTAATCGCTGATCACTGTGTTCATGTTACTGCGCGAGATATTCAATTGCTGGCTGAACGGGGTGTAAAGGTTGTCCATTGCGTGGAATCAAATATGAAGCTGGCTTCAGGGATTGCACCAGTACCCGAGATGATAGAGAAAAATGTGACCGTAGGTCTTGGAACCGATGGCAGTGCCAGCAATAATGATGTCGATATGTTTGGTGAAATGACGACAGTTGCGAAAATTCATAAAGTGCATGGTATGGATCCGACTTTGATGGATGCCAAGACAACGCTCCTGGCAGCAACCAGGAAAAATGGTGAGGTCCTTGGTGTTGCTGACCAAATTGGCAGTTTGGAATGTGGCAAAAAAGCGGATTTGATCATGCTGGATCTTGATCAACCCCATTTAACTCCTCTCTATAATCCTTTTTCACACCTTGTTTATGCTGCTCGCGGCAGTGATGTGATGCATTCTGTGATTAACGGAAAGGTGGTTATGAAAAATAGAGTTCTCACCACCATTGATGAGAGAGCTGTGAAAGCTGAAATGGGTCAGATTGCAACTAATGTCAGGCAGATGATGGCATGAGCAATGATTGTTGACTCTCCAGTAACATGGTGATACATTCATATTATCAAATGGTAGTTCTTCAAAGAGTATAAAGAGGTGACAGGATGTTTGGACTAGGAATGCCTGAATTGATTATTATTTTGGTAATCATTGTTATTATTTTCGGTGCCGGTAAACTACCTGAAATTGGTAGTGGTATTGGAAAAGGCATTAAGAATTTTAAAGACGCTACCAAGAAAGACGATGAAGCAAAGTCGATTTCTGACGATGAAAAGAAAGACGACCAGACCAGTTAATACCACTTTCATGGTATTGATGCAAAAGTCCTAATAAAAGTTAATTTTAGAGGTAAGAGAAGTCAAATGTTTGGACTAGGAACACCAGAACTCATTATTATCATGGCAATTGCTTTTTTTGTTTTTGGCGGGAAAAAACTACCAGAAATAGGGGCCGGGCTTGGCAAAGGTATTCGTTCCTTTAAAAAAGGTCTTTCTGATGTTGAAGATGCTGGAATAGACATCAAAAAAAGTTTGCCTGGCGTTAAAGAGATCAACGAGGTAAAGGAAAAAGTAGATAAAGTCTCTGATCTTACTAAAAGTTTGACAAAATAATCCCTTAGACTGCCCGCCTGAGTCACGCCAGTACAAGAGTCATATTGTATTGACAGTACTCATATCAATTACTACTATTTCCCCACTGAAAAGAGTGAAGAAATAGCTGTAGCCGTTTTCCACCCTTACAAGTCTCTAGAAAAATCTATGGTTTCTCCTTGACAGGGGAACACTTTCTTTGTAATCGATCTTGCTTGCCCACTGCCCAAGTGAAAGGCAGGTCAAATGAGTATTATTATATTCCGATTTGGGAGTTTTTATGTGTCGATTAGCCCTGAAAAGTGCTGATGAACCTTTTTCGCCTTACGAAGTACTCCAGGCAATGGAGTCCATGCGAGAGGGTTATGACGGGAGTGGCCTTGGCTTACTCTTGCGCGGGATCAGTTTCGAAGATTTTAATTACAAGCCTGGCAGCCCGATTCTTTCCGGTATTGTTCATTCCGAAAAAGCGCTCCATCGTCTCAATACTTTGATGGATGCACGCGGCTATCAGCTGAAATACGACCATGAGTTCAAGGTGCAGCCTGGTTATGTAGATGCCACAGATCGCTTTAAATATGTTGTAAGGGTCTATTCCGCTCCAGGTCATGAGGATCTGAGCCGTGAGGAACTAGAAGAGCAGTGCATGCACACCCGCCTTGATTTACGAAAGGAAGGTGAAGAGCACGGTGGTGACCTGACTGTCTTTTCATTCTGGTCTGACGTTATCATGATTAAAGAGGTCGGCTGGCCTCTTGATATAGGTAACGCTCTGGCATTACACGATAATCGGATAAAGGCCAGGGTAGTAATGGCCCAGGGAAGACAAAATACCAACTACGGTATTAACCTCTATGCCTGCCATCCCTTTTTTATCCAGGGGATCGCAACCATGACCAACGGTGAGAATACCGCATTTGTTCCTATAAAGGATTGGTTGTTGGGCCTTCATAAGCCTGCTTATAACGGCTATCAGAGTGATTCGGAAGTATTTGCCCATATTTTGCATTACACTCTTAAGGAGTTGAATTTGCCGCTGGAGGCATTTAAACATATCATTACTCCTTTAAAGACCTCAGAGTTGAAAAATCATCCACAGGGTGATTTTCTTCTTGGTTTACGAGACAGTTGCCGCCGTCTGATCATTGATGGTCCAAACTGTATCATTGGCACCTTGCCTGACGAAACTTGCGCCATGTTTATGGACCATAAGAAGATGCGTCCTGGAACAGTTGGCGGCCGTCCGGGTTCATGGGCCATGGCCTCAGAAATGTGCGGTGTTGAGTCTCTTGTGCCGGATCGGGATCCTGCCCTTGATTTTCAACCCATGCGT